>JASUTA010000025.1 GCA_030445805.1 Clostridiales bacterium | reverse complement strand
CCGTTGCCGATGCGGGTTAGGTTATGCCGCCGACGACGACATGGTTTGAGCCAAAACTGAGAAGCGGTCTATTTATACATCGCAAGTTTTAGGGTTGTGAAAGAAAAAAGTAGAAAACATATTCAGGAAAGACATACAAAAAAGGGGAAGGGCTCAAGTGGGGAAACTTGAGCCCTTTTGACTATTGATGGTCTTCTATTATGAAAAGATTGTTGGAGCATCACCGGATTGCATTCTGTATACAATTCGATGTTATGAATTATTATAGCACCATCTTATAAAATGTAAAGATTATTTTTTTAAGTTTTTTTAAAAAAACATAGAGTTTACAATCAATATAAGGAATTTTGCGTCGATAATATAAAAAAGACGAACCGAAATCAATGTTCGTCTTTTTTATAAACACTTTTATAGACATTGAGGGCGATGAGAACGATCATCACCAGAATCGGACCTAAGATAAAACCGCCGACACCGATTAAACGGTAGCAGGTGTACATGGCTCCAAGCGTAATCAGTGGATGTGCACCGATGCGGCTGCTGACAATTTTAGGTTCAATGGTTTGACGTGTGAGCGTTGTGATGAGGTAGAGAATCAAGAGGCCGAGTGCAGGTCTAAAGTCTCCAAAGAGTAGGCGAAATAGAATCCAAGGAACGTATACAGCAGCCGGCCCGACCATGGGAATGAAGTCCACGAAGGCGATACCCAGTGCGATGAGCGGACTGAACGGAACGCGAAGGATGGTCAATCCGATGAGGGAAATGACAAAGGTGATACTCACAAGAATGAGCTGAGCCTTGATGTAGTTTTTCACGGTACTGTACGAATGGGCTCTAAAATGATGGACAAACGGAGAATCAATTTTTTTGAGAAGCGCTTCTTTTCCGGCGACGATGCGTTCGCGATCCCGAGTAAAAAAATAGAGTGAGAGAAAGGTAAAGAAAATAAAGAGTCCCACACCGGGAAGGGCACCGAGAAAGTTCAGCGCAAAACTAAGGAAGCTGTTGACGGCCGTGTTGACAAATTGGAACAGCGTGTCATAAAAGTTTTTGAGAACGTCATTTAAAACAATGGGATCACTTTGCCAAGGGACATCAAACTGAATGATTTTGAAGGAGTCGGTAAGAGACTGAATGCTTTCGGCAATGGATGAAATGTGATCTGAAAAGCCGCTGAGTGCAAGGATGCCCCGATAGATTCCAAATCCGGCTAAGGTGACAATGAGGGCGATGAAGCCAAGTACCAGTACGAATGATAAAAATCCGCGCGGGATACCGAGTCGTCTGTGCAGATTTTGAACGAGGCGATTGAGCGGACCTGAAAGCGCATAAGCGAGCAGAAACGGCAAGGCGATAAAAAAAAGCCGAATAGTGGCATAGACGGAAAAAACCGTGATGGCTGCGAAGACGATGAGAAATAAGACTTTGTTGACAAAAATGTTCATAGACGCCCTCCACAAGGATACAAATGCTATGTTATAATTATATTATAACCAAAAGTAGGCTTCTTAAAAGAGGGAGACGTTTCTTTTTTTACACTTCAAGGGGGCAGTATGAATTACGGGATTCAAGATTTGCGGGAAGCTGTTTTTCGTTTGGAAAAAGCACTGACAGATGTGGAAGCGGAAGAGGTGGATTTGTGTGTTCGTTTGATCAAGAACATTGCAACTCAGATCAAATCGGAATTTTGGGCGGAACATGTTGAAGCAGAGGAAATCGTCATACAGCCGGTTCAGCACAAAAAGGATTTTAGATTTATCAATACGATTGAGTTCTTATATAAGCCGATGTTTTTCAGTGAGGCGTTCGAAACCAATGAAATTGAGTATTATTCGAGGGAGCGGACAGAAGAGTTGGTGGAGTCGGGGGCGATCGATGCCCACAATAACTTCTGGCAAATGCATGAGACTATCTTCGGAAATGTCTACGGTTCGGTTCCGATGGAGTTGCTCGAGAAAGAATCCGTCGGCAAATTGATTCGATGCGGCTGGAAAAAAGTCGGAGTGGATATTATCGAATATCACAAGGACTATGATGCCGGTGCGCTCAGGAAAATTGCGGCGGAAAAATACAGGCACTATATTATCGTTCGCGAATTGCAAACCAAGAGTTTTTTGGTTTTGAGATACAATTTTTAATGACAACAGGCAGGAGAAAAAACAATGTATATAAACACGGAGACACTGCGGCTCGACTACAAAGTGGAATCTTCCGAGGAAGGGCTGTCGGTGATCGATGTTGCCGCAACGTCTATGGGGATTTCCAGTCGGTTGATCCGGAAATGTAAGCAACATAAGAATATTTTTCTCAACGGAGTTGCCGGATCGGTAAATCGAACGGTACACCAAGGTGATGTGATTTCTTTTCGATTGGATCACGATGAAAATACATTTGATCCCGAGCCGATGACGATTCGGGTACTCTATGAAGACGGCGATGTTTTGGTCATCAATAAACCGCCGTTTCTTGTTGTGCATCCGACAAAGGGACATCCGGACGGTACGCTGGCCAATGGGTTATCCCACTATCAATACGAACGTGGGGAAGATTATAAGGCGCGTTTTATCAACCGGTTGGACAGGGACACATCCGGGGTCTTAATCGTCGGAAAAAATGCGTTCGCCCAACAGACGGTTGCTGAGCAAATGCAAGCGAATGAAGTGGAGAAATACTACTACACCGTTGTTGTCGGTGAGGTGGCAGATGATCGGGGAACAATCGATTTGCCCATTGAACGTGAAACGATGCTGGATATAAAAAGATCCGTCACGGAAGGCGGTGCGCCGTCTGTGACCCATTATGAAGTCGTTGAACGGTTTGCAGGGCATACACTTCTCAGAGTCAAACTCGAGACGGGGAGAACACATCAAATACGAGTGCACCTTTCTCATATCGGATATCCGGTAATGGGGGATACACTTTACGGAACGGAAAGCCCCTACATCAATCGTCAGGCACTGCACTGCGCATCCATGACCTTTAAACCGCCCAGAGCTCCTGCATTTATTGAGGTCAAAGCACCTTTGCCGGAAGACTTGTCGGAGGCAATTCGCCTGTTGAGAGGCGCCGTTGATTAATTCGACAAAGTGCGCTATAATAGGGATAGGTCGTCTGGGGTGTTGGTTGTCGCATTAAATTTTACCACTGGCTATTGATAGGGAGAACGCGTTTCGGTGCGTATGACAGGCTGCCCATGCATTACTGGTAGAAGTCAGAAACATTGAATAGTCCACCCACCTGGAAGAAGGTGTGGTGTGAGATTTATGAGGCAACGGCACTTTGGACGCAAAGAAAAAATAAAGAGCGCTGGATTCAGAGCTCTTTTTATATTTAAGTCATATTTAATCGATCTTTAGGGAATGCTTAAGCATGATTCTCTTTTTGCGTCGATTCATCCGTTTTTTCTTTGTCTTTTTCCTTCGGAGCGGTGTTGCTCTTGACGGAAAAATTGACGAGATTGGATGAATTCATATTTTGAGCTTCTAAGTATAAATCCAAAGAAATTTTGAGTTCTTCTTTAGGATCAACGGTGCAATTGCCTTTAAAGAGTGCGCCTTCTTTTGTCGTCAGACTCTTAGCGATGACGTCTCCGCGCAACGTGGAATTTTGATGCAGATTGACTTTGCCTTGTACGGTTACATCACCTTCGCAAGCACCGTAAATTTCAGCGCTCAGGGAAGAGACATCCCCTTTGACAAAAGCATTTTCACTGATGATGACATTGCCGAGGGACTTGATGTTGCCAATGACTTTTCCGTCGACGCGAATGCTGCCTTCGCTTTCAATATCGCCTTTAATCAAAGAGTTCGGTCCGATGATGATGTCAAAATTGACTTCGGATTCTTTTTTCTGAAACATCATTAACCTCCAGAATCAATAGGTGTTATTTTTGAGTGACAATGTTGAGCGGATTGATTGCCGATCCGTTGTATCTGATTTCAAAATGCAAATGTGTTCCGGTTGCGCGGCCGGTACTGCCCATTGTTGCGATTTGATCGCCTTTTTGAACGGTTTCTCCGACTTCGCGATCCAGTGTCTTGCAATGCGCATAGGCGGTTTCATAACCATAGCCGTGATCGATAACGATGACGTTTCCGAAGCTGCCGCTCCATCCCGCAAAAGTGATGACGCCGGTGCCGGCGGCATAAATGTTTGTTCCGCTTGTGCTGCTGATATCAATACCGTTGTGCAGAGCGGTCTGCCCTGTAAACGGATCTTTGCGATAGCCGAAGGTGGAAGTAATGGTTCCCGAAGTTGGGAAGAAATCCGGGCGGCATTCCAAATAGCTGATTTGACTTTCAAGTTTGGATACGAGTTCGGTATAAGCTTCGGATTGTTCCGATAAGATATTTGAAATTTCATCGCTGGAGACCAGAGATTCAACGCTGGAAATCAATGCGTCTTCGCTGTAGGAAAGCGAATCGCCCGTCGAGGCATCCACCGCCACCGGTGCGGTTCTTGAGAAGGAACGGCTGACCGGTGCAACGAGGCTTGAATTGGTTTCTGCATTAAAGAGATCCACCAACTGGGTGATGTAAGTTTGTGCTTGATCCATTTCTTCCAAGCGTTCTTCTAAAAAATCGGTAGACGAAATGAGCGACGCTTTTAAGTGGTCGATTTCGTCCGATTTGGATTGATTGATGTTTTCAAGAGATGTAATTTTGTCTTGTGTTCTAACCAAATCTTGAGATAAAGCGTCATTGGCAACGTTGAGATGTGCACTTTCCGCTTTTGCTGTGACCGTGTTGATCAAGAGCCCAATGTTTACAAGCGTGAGTGTGATGAGAACGATAAAAGCGATTGCAAGATTGAATTTCCATTGCTTTATGGATTTCTCTGCATTGGGGATAACCATCAGGGTTACTTTATTTTTGCTAAAGTAATCTTTGAGCCTCTGCATGACGCCTCCTAAAAAAAGCCGGACAGAACCATTGTAAAGTGTAATAAAAATTTAATATATTATATCATAGACTCTTGTTAAATTTCAATGAAATGTGAGAATTTTAGTTTACCTTCTCTCTAAACTTTTGTAAAATATAATGTACAGGTGTATTTTGACAGAGTAGGTCTGCAGACAACCTGATGAAATTGCAACACATTGGAGGAAAAATTGATGAATGAAAGAACGATTCGAGTTGAAGAAAATTTAAGACGCGTTTGCTATAAAATCAAGATAAAGGGGCGCGAAATTTTAAATGATGTGGATATTACCCCTCCGCAATTCGAGGCGTTGCAATTTTTGATACATGAAGAAAACATGACGATTGGGGAATTAAGCACGAAAATGTATTTGGCTTGCAGTACGGTAACGGATTTGTTGGATCGCATGGAACGCAATGATCTTGTAAAACGCATCAAGGATGAAAACGATCGACGCATCGTACGCGTGTCTGTTTTGCCGAAGGGGCATGAATTGCTCAATAGTGTTATTGAAACGCGTCGCCTTTACGTGGACAGCATTCTGTCTCAATTAGATGAAAAAGCGATTGAAGAAATTGATGATGCATTTAATATTTTTAATGCACATGTAGAATTTTAGTGGCATGCCCTAGGGGGAGACGAACTTGAGGATCATTAACGAACGCTATGAGATTTTAGAAGCGCTGTCGCGGGACAGCAGTATCGCGGAGTATCTGGTTGCAGATCTTCAGCACAGCGGTCAAATCAAGCGCATCAGGATTTTTGATCCTGAAATGTCCAGCTATGATTTTATAAAGATGATGGAAAGCCAATTTGTGGATTTGAAAACCGTCATCCATGAAAATCTATTGTCGGTTTATGAATTTCAACCGATTATGACGATCAACGGTAGCCGGATTAATCGAAAGCAATTTTTTTATACGTATGCGCATTATGAAGAATCATCGGTAGTCAACTACTTGGATTTAAATAAATCGGAAGTCAACAGCGTACTGATTCAGCTCATGAAGGTCATGCGCTTTTTGCATTTCAGGGGAATCGTTTACAAATACTTGAATTTTGATCAAATTGTTCTTTTGAGAGAAGACGGCCAAATTCGACTCAAGTTGAGAGAAGTGGCCGATATTTTTGTGAACGATTACTACTATAAAATGGATCATGAACGCTTTGGACATTTCATTGCACCCGAGATTCTGTGGGGTGATGAAATCGATAAAACCGTTGATATTTACTCGTTTGGTGTTCTCTTTTATTACTTGTATTACCGCGTGGATTACCGACTGAAATCCATTCAATCGGTTTTGAAAAGTGTCGGGAATCGTTCAAATGACATTTACAGCTTCATTTTGCGAGCGACGAATCACATCAAAGAAGAGCGTTTTTCGGATATGAGTGATGTCATTGAACACATTTCAAATCTGATCTGGATTTCTGTGGATAAAGATGATGCCAAGTTTTATAACCGAGTCCACGAAAAAACACGTATTATCGGACGGGATTCCGTGCTGGAAGACGTGGAAAAACGCATCTACGACAAATATAAAAAGACCTTCAGTGAATGCGGGACTTTCATCGAAGGTGAAGTGGGTAGCGGAAAGTCAAGGTTGCTTAAAGAAGTGGCTTATCTTACGAAGTTTAATCGTTTTGATTACCTCCTTTTTGCGCCGCCGGCCAAACCGAAAGACAGTTTTGAAACCGTTCGCATTATTTTGAAGCGAATTTTCAGTGAAGGTGATATTTCGCCGCTTTTGGTTCAGAAATACGGACAGGAGCTCGTCACCGTTCTGCCGGAACTGCGTGAGGAATGGAATATCAAAGAAGCCGCTGTTCCGGATGCGGAAAGGCAGCACCTGAGGATATTAAATCGAATCTTTAATTTCTTTCTGGAATATACCCACAGTCATTTTCTGGTTTTGATTCTGGATGATGCCGATCGCATAGATCCGAGGGAACAGTATTTCTATAATCTGGTGTTGGACTATAAGGGGACATTTAACTATTATTGCGTTCTGTCCGGACATGATTTTCATCGGGATTACCCAAAGAACATGCACGTCATCAAACTCACGTCTCTTAACCTTGAGGAAACCGGACAATTGGTCAAAACGGCTCTGGGCCTCAGTTATATCCCCTATAAACTCACGCATCGCCTCATGGTTGAAAATCAGGGAAAGGCGAGCACGACCAAGCGCATGCTCAAAAAGCTTTGGATGGAGGGCTTTATTTTCTTCGATCGCGAAAGCATGTCTTGGAACCTTGATCAGATTGACGATACATTCAGTTTTGACTATATCGACAGCCGAAGAGAAGATTTTGAAAATCAGATTAAAGGCCTCGAGCCGCAGTATTTGGAAATTCTTAAATGTCTCTCTGTTTTGAAGGGCTCTTTCAGCATGCAAGTCGTTCTTGACTATGCGGAAGTTGATGAAGAAACCGGCTATTATTTCCTCAACGCTATGGAAGAACAAAAAATCCTCAATAAGCGTATCAGTGATGTGGAATACGTCTTTGTCTTTTTCAACAACGAATTGAAAAAATTCTTTTTTGACGCGTTGAGTGCCGATGAACAGATTCGGTTTTTCAGGCGTGCGGCGGATTATTACGAAACGCGTTTTAAGACATTGGATGACATGCATGAGAGTCTGATCGACTATCTCATCGGGTGCGGAGATTTAGATCGGGCGGCAGAGTATTGCTCTATTTTTGCCGATCGATATGCGGAAAAAGCGAATAACCATAAGTCGGTGGAATTACTTGAGCAAGCCTATGAACTCTATGCGGCTCTTGATGCAGATCAAGGATGCATTGCCGATACAGGACTGAAACTGGTTCGACAACTGATTAAAGTTGGCCGTCTGGAAAAAGCCTTTGACCGCGCAAAGGCGCTTTCGGAAATGACCAGGGCCGATCGAGGCCTGCCCTATATTGATGCTCAAGTAGAAGTTGCGACGATTCTGTATTATAAAAATGACGTTCAACGGTCGGAAGAAATTGCAAAAACGTGCATGATGCTTGCCCAAGAACGTGGCTACGACGAAGGCGAATTTAACGCGGCACATTTGGTGTGCAGATGCCTGATCAGTGTCGGCAATGTGGATGCGCACGAAGCCATGTCACGACGCTATTTAAATCGTGCCCAGAAAGCCGAAATGAAAAAATACATTGCAATTTTTCAAAACGAGTGCGGGGTTAATTATCTTTACAGAAATGAGCTTTCGAAAGCGCTTGAGGCTTTTTTTGAAAGTTTGAAGTATTACAAAACCCTCAAAGAAGAAGAAAGCATCGTCAAAGCCTATAACAATCTCGGTGTTGTTTATCTGGATGGATACGGCGATTATACCACGGCGCGCGACTATTTCAGAAAGGCGCATACACGTGCCAGCAACCGAAATATAATGGTCAACGTTCCGATTTATTTGAATAATTTGGGGGAAACCTACCGAATTGAAGGCCGCTATTCAATGGCCAACAAATACTTTGAAGAATCGCATCAGATTGCCGAGAATATCGGGGACAAAAACATCTCAATTCTCTCTCTGCTCAATTTGTCTCAAGGATACTTGCTCGAAGAACTCTACGGGAGAGCGCATACACTCATCAACCGATTGGAACATGAGGTCTATGCCATTAAAAAGCGGGATCATGACAAATTTGATTACTACCTGTTGCACTTTGAGTTTTTCCTTGCGATGAACAGCATGATGAAAGTGGACAAATGGCGCTATGAATTTGACGCGGATTCTGTGGGAGATGACTTCAGACGATATCGGCTTCAAGTTGTTGACCTCCTTTTGAATTATAAGAAAAGCGGGATTCTCGGATCCGGTAAGCAATATCCGATTTCGGACGTTAAAGCCTTGGCGAAGAATACCAAGAATCCTTCAGAATCCAAACTCCTTAGAGATTTTTTGTTGATTCTCATCGTAGATTTGATTGAAGACAACGACTTTATCCTTGCCGAACAGTTACTCGACTTGGATGAGTCTTTAATTGCCCATTATGATACAAAATCTGTACGCATTAAGCATGCATTTTCCAGGGCCTGTCTTTCAGAAAATGCCGCCGAAAAAATCGAGGAAATGCTTCCTGAAATACAGTCGATTTCCCGGGAGTTGCTTTGGAAAGCTTATAAAATACTTGGAAATGAGCTCTATTATAGAGATGAACTCTTTGAGGCGCTTCGCTACAACTTGATGTCACTGGATGTCATTGCAGACTTGTCTTCATCCATTCCGGTTGAATACAGAGAGACCTATATTTTGTATGATGATTCCAAGACCGCGCTTAAAATCCGCCTCAATAAGATCGTGCGTCAACTGCATCATTCCGAAAACGGAATCGGTATCGAAGAACGTGTAGAGACTGTGGACGACTTTTTTAACCTGGATCAGTTCAATATGCTCTATGACAATGAGTTGTTTATGAATCTCGTCTATGCCCATTACGGCTTGTCCAGGGATAAAGTCTATGCGACGACGACAGAACTCGTTAAGAACCTCAAAAAAGACGAAATTTATAACTTAAAACTCATTCTCAAACACTTGAAACAGTTTACGATTGCCGAACGTGCAGTTCTTTACCTGCTTGATGAGAACGACAATATCAGTGAGCGCATCAGTGCCGACGACGCGGTACCGACTTATGACATTCTGAGGCTGATCAACAATATCGGAAATGACATCGACGGCGTGTTTATCTCGAAATTTGAATCTCAAACGAACGTACAGCTGCTGAACGGCGATCAAAAAGGAATCATTTGTTTCCCTATTTATGAAACGGCAGATGATGAATTGCACGAAAGTATGGACATCAACCGGAAAGAAGACTTGCTGGTTGTGAAAAAGCGCATTGCGGGTTATGTATTTCTGGATACGAGCAGTGTGATCAACCGATTCAATGAGCAGGCCTTTATTCAGGCCAAATCCTTTATCAACTTGATTTATGTCTTTATTGACAATTACAATCTCAAGCGTATTTCCACAGTTGACAAGCTGACCGGTGTTTATTTGAGAAAGCATTTGGAACAGCAATTTGCGGTACAGATGAGCATTTCAAGAGAGCAAAACTATCAGCTGTCGGTGATTATGCTCGATATTGATAAATTTAAAAACGTCAATGATACCTACGGACACCGCAAAGGCGATGAAATTCTTTCGCGCATCGGAGAGCTCTTGATTCGCTCTGTTCGGAACACAGATTTTGTCGCTCGATACGGCGGGGAGGAATTTATTATTCTCTTGCCTGAAACCGGTGTGGCAAGCGGGTATCACGTTGCGGAAAAAATCCGAAAAATCATTCAGGATAAAAAATTACTGGGAGACGATCGCCCGCTCACGGTGAGTCTGGGGATTTCCACGTATCCGAAAGACGGCGCAAACGAAGAAGAGTTGATCGAAAAGGCGGACCGCGCACTTTACTATTCTAAGAACAATGGGCGAAATCAATCGACCAGTTGGGATGAGAAACTTCTCAAAGCCGGCCAGCGCTATGATAAACTCACCGGTATTTTGACCGGAAATATTTCTTCCGATACGCGTAACGTGCAGGCTTTTATTGAGATTGTCAATCAATTGGATCGCGGTTCAAGCCGTAGAGAATGCATCCGAAATGCCTTTATTTCACTGCTGGATATTACGGAAGGCGATGAAATTCAATTCATTTCTTTTGATGCTTCTTATGAGATCCGGGAAGTATTGCACAAGAAAAAAGGGCAGGAAGCGCTCAGCGACCGATTGGTTCTTGAAAAACGCTTGATTGAACCATTTGTCGGCAAGGTGGACAGCCGATACTTTATCGATTGGGAGTCGCCGCAGGCGCTTTCGGAAAAAGAACCGAAGTGGCGTTCTTATATTATGCTCTCTTTTGATGACGGCGGCGATCGGGGGATTTTATCCATTTCGGTTGACATTGCGGAGAAAGAATTTGATTTCAGCAATTTGAATTTTGTGACGTCAATGCGTCCGGTAATCAAGCACATTTTATTTGACAAACACGAATAGAACAATAAAAAGAAAGGACACCTTTCATGATATTAGAGGATTTTCTCCCGATGAATCGAGGAGACCTTGAACGCATCGGTTGGGATGCGGTTGATTTTGTTTTGGTTTCGGGGGATGCCTATGTGGATCACCCCAGTTTTGGGCCGGCCGTCATCGGGCGCGTGCTATTAAATGCGGGATATCGCGTCGGCATCATTGCTCAACCGGACTGGAACGATCCCAAAAGCGTCACGGTGCTCGGCACGCCGAAGCTCGGATTTTTAGTGACGTCCGGGAATCTGGATTCTATGGTCAATCACTACTATGTTTCTAAAAAGCGCCGTTCTGTGGATTCCTTTTCTCCGGGGGGCGCCATGGGAAAACGCCCGGACAGAGCGGTCATCGTTTATTGCAATTTGATTCGAAAAACATACAAGCATCTGCCGATTGTGCTGGGTGGCATTGAAGCCTCTCTCAGGCGGTTTGCGCACTACGACTATTGGGATGATGCCGTCAGACGATCGATTCTAACGGACAGCGGCGCTGACCTTGTGGTTTACGGGATGGGTGAGAACCAGATTACGGAGATTGCCGAATATTTGAGCAGCGGCATCGAGGCGGCTTATATTAGGCACATTCCGGGCACGTGCTATTTGTGTACGGAAGAAGAATTGCCGGACGGTATCCGACTGCCGTCTTTCAGTGAAATCACTTCCGATGTCAAAGCTTATGCGGACAGTGTCCGCATTGAATACGAAGAGCAGGACCCGATACGGGGTAAAATTTTAATTCAGGATCAGGGCGATCGATTCATGGTGCAAAATCCGCCGGCTATGCCGCTGGAACAGCATGATTTGGATTGGGTCTTCGAACTGGGATACAGGCGTGCGATTCATCCTTCTTATGAAGCCCTCGGAGGAGTGCCTGCTATTCAGGAGGTAAAACTCAGCATTATCAGCGAGCGGGGCTGTTTCGGGAGCTGTTCGTTCTGCGCCCTCGCTTTGCATCAAGGCCGTATTATAACGGCGCGTTCGCATGAGTCGATATTAAAAGAGGCACATGAAATTACGGAAGACCCTGCTTTTAAAGGGTACATCCACGATGTCGGGGGACCAACGGCCAATTTCAGACAACCTTCTTGCGAGAAACAGCTTAAAGAAGGGGTTTGCAAACATCGACAATGCCTTTATCCGGAGCCGTGTCCCAATATGGATGTGGATCACAAGGACTACATGGCTTTGCTTGAAAAATTGAGAGACGTACCCGGCGTGAAGAAGGTCTTTATTCGCAGTGGGATTCGTTATGATTATCTGATGCACGATCCTTCGGATGCGTTTTTCTATACGCTTTGCGAACATCATGTCAGCGGACAGCTCAAGGTGGCACCGGAACACATCGATCCGGTCGTACTGGACTATATGGGAAAACCGAGCGGGAAATTATACGGCCGGTTCGTAGAAAAATTCGAAGCGGTGAACCGCGAACTCGGGAAAGAGCAGTATGTCGTCCCGTATCTGATGAGTTCGCATCCCGGGAGTACACTAAAGTCGGCAATCAAGTTGGCAGAATATCTGCGGGATATACATTATACCCCTGAACAGGTACAGGATTTTTATCCGACACCGGGGACGCTCAGTACATGCATGTACTATACGGGACTGGATCCGAGGACGATGAAACCCGTTTACGTGCCTAAAACGCCAAAGGAAAAAGCGATGCAACGTGCATTGCTGCAATATAAAAACCCTAAGAACTACGATCTCGTCTACGAGGCGTTGATACTTGAAAATCGGCAGGATTTGATCGGTTCGGATGCCCGTGCTTTGATTCGACCTAAGGCCGACCATCCCCGAACCGGCGGTAATAAAGGAAACGGGCAAAACAAGCGGGTGCAAAGAACAGGGGCACAGCGCGGAAATAAATCACATAAAAAGAGGGGCTTACAATGATGGAGACGGTTATTATCGACGGAAATCACCTGACACTTGATGCACTGGCAGAAGTAGCGCGCAAAAATGTGCCGATTGCTTTGTCGGAGGCGGCAAAAGAATCGGTCAACAGAGCGAGGGATTTCGTTGAGCGACTGATTGCGGAAAAGAAAGTGGTTTACGGCATTACAACCGGGTTCGGAAAATTTTCGGATGTCGTCATTTCGGAAGAAGAGACGGAAGATTTACAGACCAATCTGATTATGAGTCATGCATGTGGCATCGGCGATCCGTTTGCCGAAGAAATTGTTCGTGCCGTCATGCTTTTGAGAATTAACAACCTTGCAAAAGGACACAGTGGCATTCGGCTATCAACGCTTCAGACTTTGATAGACATGCTGAATAAAGGCGTTCATCCGGTGATCCCCGAAAAGGGTTCCCTGGGGGCAAGCGGAGACTTGGCACCGCTTTCTCACATGGTGCTCGTCATGCTCGGAAAGGGAGAAGCCTTTTATAAGGGTGAACGCATGAGCGGTAGTCAGGCGATGGAAGCGGCAGGTATTCACGTGATTACACTTCACGCCAAAGAAGGGTTGGCGCTTATAAACGGAACGCAGGTTATGACGGCGGTCGGCGCACTCACGGCCTATGATGCCCATCGCGTCATGCGCCTTTCGGATGTCGCTGGCGCACTAACATCGGAAGCGCTCAACGGCATCGTCGATGCGTTTGACGCCCGCATGCACGTTTTGAGACCCCATGCCGGTCAAATGACGACTGCGGAAAATTTACTCCGACTGCTGGAAAACAGTGAGCGAACGACGCGCCAGGGAGAAATACGCGTTCAGGACGCCTATACGCTCCGCTGTATGCCTCAGGTTCACGGGGCGAGTAAAGATGCACTGAAGTATGTTATCGACCATTTAGATATCGAAATGAACGCTGTAACGGACAATCCGATTCTATTCCCGGATACGGGAGAAGCCTATTCCGGCGGAAATTTCCACGGGCAGCCGATGGCGCTTGCATTTGATTTTCTTGGGATTGCCCTTTCCGAAGTGGCCAATATTTCCGAGCGGAGAATCGAGCGACTCGTCAATCCGCAGCTCAGCGGGTTGCCGGCATTTTTGACGAAGCACGGCGGACTGCACTCGGGCTTTATGATTGCTCAATACGCAGCCGCGGCATTGGTCTCTGAAAATAAAGTGTTGGCGCATCCCGCAAGTGTCGATTCTATTCCGTCTTCAGCCAACCAAGAAGACCACGTGAGTATGGGGACGATTGCGGCGCGCAAAGCGCGTGAAATTCTTTTCAACGTGGAGCACGTTTTGGCGATTGAATTGCTCTGTGCGGCTCAAGCGGTTGAATTTTCCGAAAAAGGATCTCTCGGAAAAGGAACAGGAGCGGCTTTTGCCAAGGTCAGACGATACGTGAAGCCCGTGGATTTGGATCGCGTAATGCATCTGGATTTTGAGAAAATATATGATATAATTAAATCGAATGAAATATTAGAAGCTGTAGAAGCGGCCGTAGGCCCTTTGAAGGTATGGTAGATAAAGAGGTTACACATGATTGGTGAAGAAAAACTGGCTCGCATCGGTGAGCTTTCGAGAAAGAAAAAAGAAGTCGGATTGACGGAAGCGGAAGCGGAAGAACAACAGGCTTTGAGAGAAGAATATTTAAAGGCGTTCCGAAAGAATTTTAGGGCGCGATTGGATCAAATCGAAATCGTCTACAAGGACGAATAAGGGGGGCTATACGTGGCGGACAAGCAGTACATCATCTTCAAACTCAATGACGAAAAATTTGCGGCAGATATCAATCACATTGCATCCATTTCAGAGTATGCATCGATCACACCCGTTCCGAGCGGACCGGCATATGTCGACGGCATACTGAATTTGAGAGGGGATATCATTCCCGTTGTCAATTTAAAAAAGAGATTTAAGATGGCGGATTCACAAATGAAAGATCGCCGGATTCTCATTGCGCGAAAGGGAGATACTCAAATCGGTTTTCTCGTCGATGATGCATCGCAATCCATGACCATCAGCGGTGAAAATATACTGCCGCCTCCGTCCATTGCCGTCCACAAAGAAAACAAGTACATTTCAGAAGTCTGTGTGTATAAAGAAGAACTCATTATCGTTATCGATTTAGACCGTGTGCTCTCTGATGACGAAGTAGATGTCTTAAAAGCGCTTTAACCAATTAAAAAGGCACTGGCACTATTAAAATAGGACCTAATAATCAAAAAAGCCCACGATATTTGTACGCGTGGGCTTTTATGATATAATAAGTTTTAGCCCGAATATGGAGGATTTTATTGTGAATTATTCTCTTGACATAAAGGTGCTTGACCATATTGTAAGCAAGACGGCTCAAGCCATTGAAGACGGAAAAAAAGAAATCTTCGAAATTTCGGAGCGGGCTCGCCACGACTACATATCTTATGAAAAAGAGCTCATCAATCTCAAAGCGCGTCTGACTCTGATGATCAATGAGGTGGATAAGCTTGAGATTCGTTCTCAGATGGCTCGCAATATGGTGAAGACGATTAATCAGCACTTTGACGAATTTACGGAGAAGGACATCAAAGATGCTTATGAACTGTCTCAGAATGTTTTGGTGGATTTATCCCTAAAGCGCCAAGAAGAGAAAGACTTGAATGAGCGAAGGAATGAATTGGAACGATTGATGAAAAACAGTCGCGAGGTTCTAAAGCGTTCTGAAATTCTGGAGACAAAAGTCAGCGTCGCACTGGAGTATTTGACGAGTGATATTTTTGACCAAATTGAAGACATCAAGCAAAAGCGCGAATTGAGTCTGAAGATCATCGAAGCTCAGGAAAGTGAAAAAAAGCGCATTTCAAGAGACATTCACGATGGACCGGCTCAGTCGCTGGCCAATATTATTTTGAAAGCGGAATACGCGTCTAAGGTCATGGATACATCGCTGTATAAAGCGAAGAAAGAGATTGTTGAAATTCAGGAGGACGTTCGCAATACCCTGAAGGACATACGGAAGATCATTTACGATCTCATGCCGATGTCTTTGGATGATCTGGGCCTGGTTCCGACGCTGAAAAAGAATATCGCCACAGTCATGGACAATTCGAATATTCACGTTGATTTTCAGGTAGAACAGACGTCTGTTATCGACAATCCGCTGATCAATTTGATGGCATTTCGAGTCGTTCAGGAAGTGTTTAATAATATTTTAAAGCATTCGCAGGCAAAGCGCGTGCTGTTTAAACTGATGATAACGGATACCGTCATTGACATGGAGATTTCCGACAACGGAAAAGGGTTTAATGTAAAAGCATTCCAAACAAAAGAAATTGGTGAAACGCAAGGATACGGACTCTACAACATGAAAGAACGCGTCGAAATCGTAGGTGGTGTCTTGGAAATTACATCGGAGCCGAGAAGGGGAACCACCATTAAAATAAATATCCCAAATAACTGATGGAGGGCTTTATGCAAAAAATCAAAGTGACAATTGTGGATGACCACGCATTAATTCGGGAAGGGATTAAAAGGCTGTTGGACCTTGAGGAGACCATTGAGGTCATTGCGCTTGCCGGAGACGGATACGAAGCCCTTGAAAGCTTTAAGACCCAGAAGCCGGACGTTGTGCTATTGGACATCAATATGCCCAATATGGGAGGCATCGATTGTCTGAAAGAGATTAAGGCCTCCTATCCCGAGATTAAGACCATCATGCTGACCATTCACGAAGATGCGGAGTATTTGATTGAAACCATCAATATCGGCGCCGAGGGATATGTGCTGAAAGATGCGGATGTGTCCTCGTTGATTCACGCCATTCAAAATGTCGTCAAAGGAGAAGTGTACATCCATCCGACGCTCTCCGGTATTTTAGTGCGCGAATACAAACGCAAAGACAAGAACATGGAAGACGTGATCGGCACCAATTTGACAAAACGTGAATATGAGGTGATCCGCCTTATTTCTAAAGGATACAATAACAAAGAAATCGCCGGAGAGCTTTTTATCAGTGAAAAAACCGTTAAAAATCACGTTTCAAACATCTTTAAAAAAATCAAGGTAACCGATCGAACACAAGCGGCTTTGTATGCCATTAAGCACAATATTACGAAACTTTAAACAGTGAATCCGCGCATCCTGCGAAAAGGCATTGAAATTAACGGATTATTTCGGTATCCTATATATTAGGCACACTCCGGCGTATGCCAGCGTGTGCCGATTTATTTTTATTTTAGAATTGAGATTGAAAATAGATGAGTGCCGGGAGGACGAGAAGCATGAAAGAAACACTGACACATGAATTTGAAAATGCATGGGAAGCCTTAGACGAGTCATCAAAAAAAGCGTGCATGGCCTTTTCAGAGGCTTATAAAACCTTTTTAAACGACGGAAAAACAGAGCGTGAGAGTGCGAGAGAAATTGTAAAACGCGCTGAAAACAAAGGATACAAACCGCTTTCTGACTATCTTTCAGGGAAAGAAAAAGCTGTAGCGGGTGCCAAAATATATGTCGTCAATCGGGATAAGTCGGTTGTGCTCTTTTTACTGGGCTCGAAACCGGTCAAAACCGGGCTGCACATCGTCGGGTCACATATTGATGTGCCGCGCCTTGATTTAAAGCCGTATCCACTGTATGAAGACGAAGGACTCGCCTTTTTAAAGACGCATTACTACGGCGGGATTAAAAAATATCAGTGGACCGCAACACCGCTTGCACTTCACGGCGTCGTTTTCAAAAAAGACGGCACGCGTGCGGATGTTATCATCGGTGAATCCGATGAAGATCCGGTATTTGCCATCACGGATTTACTGCCGCATCTTGCCAAAGATCAAAACGCAAAGAAACTCGCCGAAGGCATTGAGGGAGAGATGTTGAACGTCTTGATCGGACATATGCCGGCAGAGGGCCCTAAAGATAAAAAAGACAAAGTCAAAGCCCTGGTTATGAAAAATTTGAACGAAAAATACGGCATTTCGGAAGCGGACTTTTTAACGGCCGAATTTGAAATCGTTCCGGCGGGAAAAGCGAGAGATTTGGGACTCGATCGCAGTATGATTTCCGCATACGGTCATGACGACCGCGTCTGCAGCTATACGGGACTCGAAGCGATGCTTTCACTTGAAGCTGTTGAAGTGACTGCCTGTGGTATGTTTATGGATAAAGAAGAAGTTGGAAGCAATGGCAATACCGGATCGCATTCGCGCTTCTTTGAAAATATGGTTGCGGAACTGATTGCACTTCAAGAAGGTCAGTACAGTGATCTCGACCTCAGACGCGCGCTCAGTGCCACGAAAGTTCTCTCCGGCGATGTCGGAGCCGCTTACGATCCGAATTTCGGCTCGGCGTATGACAAACGCAATTCCGCTCAAATCGGACGCGGTGTTCAGCTTGTCAAATACACGGGGTCGCGCGGAAAATACGATTGCAACGATGCCAATGCGGAATTCTTGAATGAGGTGCGCAATGTCTTTGATGCATCGGGTGTTGTTTGGCAGATCGGTGAGCTCGGTAAAGTCGATCAAGGCGGCGGCGGAACGATTGCCTATATCCTCGCAAATGCTAATGCGGAAGTCGTCGACTGCGGCGTTCCGGTTTTGAGCATGCATGCGCCGTATGAAATCGTCAGCAAGGTGGATGTCTACATGACGTATTTGGCTTATCGTGCATTCCTCAACCGATAATGATCTTTAAAAAGAGATTCAAGCACCCTTTAAGGCTCAAATGAGAGCCGAAGGGTGCTTTTTTGCTGATTTGGTCATAATTTATTCAAACTTCATTTACGATATGAATTGGATATTGAAATTCAATTATAGTATAATGATATAAGATTTGGTGAGCTGTAAGAAAAATGCTCATTTTTTTAATTCGGATTGAGCAGAGAATAGATACGGAGTAACCGGACGGCGTGACCAAAATCTAAATTTGGGGTGATGGAGGGCTTTATGAACAGAAAAATTTTTGTCATCGACGACGATGAAAACATTAGAGAATTGATTTCCCTTTATTTAAAAAAGGAAGGCTATATTGTAGAGACGTATGAAAGCGGTGAAGCCGGAATTGAAGCCATTAAGGCCTCTGCACCGGACTTGGTTCTGCTTGACATCATGATGCCGGGAATGGATGGCTACGATACGCTCAAAGAGATTAGAAAATTAGGTCAGGTACCGGTAATCATGGTAACGGCTAAAGATGAGACTTTCGATAAAGTTCTCGGGCTCGAACTCGGCGCGGATGATTATATTGTTAAACCGTTTGAACCGAAAGAACTGACGGCACGGGTAAAAGCGGTAACCCGACGATTTCAAAATACAGAAAAACCAGAGGCGGAAGGCATTGTTTCCGTTCCGAATCTGACCATCAATATGACGGACTACAACGTCACGTATTTCGGAGATGTCATCGAATTGCCACCTAAAGAAATTGAATTGCTGAATTACCTTGTCAGTCACCCAAATCGTGTCTTTACAAGGGAACAGCTCTTGGATCACATCTGGGGCTATGACTTCTTCGGGGAGACCAGAACCGTGGATGTTCACATTAAGAGGCTCCGCGAGAAATTCGACCGCAGTGACAACGGTTGGGAAATTAAGACGGTATGGGGCGTCGGTTATAAATTTAAGTTAGAATAAGGCAGAGTCCATTATGAAGACGATTTTTCACAAATTTGCGTTTATCTATATATTGATTTTCTTGATTTCCTTTATTTTGATTATCATCGGTGTTCGAACGGTGCTTGATATCTATTTCGTAAGGCAGCAGACCGATTCCATCGTCGAGCGGGTCAGCAATTATGAAGCGTTGGTCAATAACCGGTATTTAAATGCGATCAATCTGACGGTGCTTCAGGAACAATTGATGTTGCTGGATGGTTACACCGGTGCCGATATATGGCTCTTTACGGAAACCGGAGAAATGTACTCGACTCAAGATAATCCGGAGCCGATTGACTTGGCGAAATATCCGGAGATCGGGTCTGATATCAATACGGTTTTTACGGGAAAGACGACGAGCCGTGAGGTCTATGACGAAAATCTTTACAGCGATCGGACGTTGCGCGTCGGGTATCCGTTTACAATCGGTGAAACGCGGTATGCGATGTTTATCAACGTACCGATGCCTGAAATAGAGGACATGATTTCAAAAGTGTCCGTCATTATTTTCTTTTCTCTGTCCATTTCCGGAATTTTGGCCGTTATTCTCATCTTTTTGATCACCAGACGAATGGGATATGAAATTCAGGTCATCAACGATGCGGCAAAATACATTTCCGAGGGGAACTTTGACAAGAAGATCATCATCAATCGAAAAGATGAACTCGGAGAACTGGCCACCAGTTTTAACTTGATGGCCGATGAACTCAATCAACAGGAAAAGACAAAGCGCATGTTTATTTCAAGCTTGTCGCACGATTTGCGGACACCGCTGACGAACATCAAGGGCTATACGCGCGGGATGCTTGACGGTACCATTGAAGCGGATAAGCAAGAACGATATTTGAAAATCGTTCTCAGTGAAAGCGATCGCCTGATTAAGATGATCAATGACTTGTTGGATCTGTCTAAGATGGAAAGCGGCGCGCTGGTTCTCAACAAGACGGATTTTGACCTCAGCGAAATGATTCTCAATGTTCTGGATAGTTTTGAGCAGGTCATCGTCAATAAACACATTAAGTTGACCGTCGATTTATCACACGAACGGGCACTGGCTCACGGCGACGTGGCGTCCATGCAGCGTGTGGTCTTCAATTTGGTGGACAATGCGACAAAATTTGTTGAAGAGGGCGGTTCGATCAGCATCCGCACTGAACTGAAAGGCGACAAATACTATGTCGGCATCAGCAATACGGGTCGGGTACTTTCCGAAGAAGAACTCAAAGTTATCTGGGACCGTTTCAGCAAACTGGATAAATCACGTGGACTCGAGAAAAAATCTTCAGGTCTCGGGCTGTCGATTGTCAAAGAGATCATCAAAGCACACCACGAGCAAATCGAAGTGTACAGCACGGAAGAGATCGGGGTGGCGTTTATTTTTACGATTTCAACGCAAATTTTTAAGGCTCAATAGGCTCTAAAGGTCGAATATTGGTGATCCCATGTGAGTTTGCGATAAATAGACTTAATTTTTTCAAATATCTTTCAATCCTTGTTCATAAAACGTTCAAAAAAATCGCTTATTGTATGTAGTGTAGGAGGTGTGTAAAATTGTTGAAAATGAATCCGGATAAAAACAATTCAAAGCATAGGCAAGCACTGGATCAACTATTTTACGATGTTATGGAAGAACGGATTAGCTGTGCCGTCAAAAAAGGGGAACGCGTGATCAACACATTTGACGTCGATGTGCGTGAGAACAGCCAACGCTTTTTGGTAGAAGCAGAGCTCCCGGGTTTTTCTATTGAAAACATCACAATTGTATACGAGAATAGTTACCTCAGTATTATTGCCCAAAAGCATGAAGCCAGCGATCCGGATGATTACGACTTTATACGCCGAGAACGTCGATTTGGGATTTTCAGAAGGAATTTTCTTGTAGAAGGTGTTGATAAAAATAACATTCGCGCCACTTTGAGAAACGGCATTCTGAAGATAGAGCTCCCAAAAATATCATAAGAGTGTTGATATAGAGGTGATTTGAATGGACGAAAAACAATTTGATGAGGGATATGAACCTGAAGCATTTGATGAAGTAATGTCCGCGGAAGCGGAAGTAAAGCCGGCAGATTCGGTTCAGGCAGAAATGAAACCTGAAAACGGTGTCGCCGAGCCGTCTGTCTATAGAGCACAAACGCAACCTGCGGAGGAGAGAGATACTTATGCCGAACCTCCGGTGTACAATGCCCCGTATAATGGCGGAAATGCACAGTACGGTGGGGGAAACGGACAACCGCCGAAAGCGGAACCTAAAAAACAAATGCCGTGGAAACGCATCGGAGTCGCCATTTTAGTGGTTGTTTTGATCGGTGCAAGCACATTTTCTATCGGGTATTATCAAGGACAAATCAATATCAGCGAAGCGGCTCTTAATGAAAAAGTAAATGAGTTGCTCGCAAGCAATTTTAACGATCAAATCAATCAATCGGTGGTGGCGTATCTGAACAGCCAGGACACACTACCTGAGACGACGAGCAATGATATTTCAAAGATTTATGACTTAGTCAGTTCTTCTGTTGTCGGTATTACCAGCCAAATGACTTATTATGACTTTTTTAATGTTGCAAGGACAGCAGATGGATCGGGATCAGGCGTTATTATCGACCAAACCGATGATTTGCTTTATATTGTAACCAATTATCATGTGGTAGACGGTGCGACGGATGTTTCGGTGGATGTTTCCGATGGTGTTATGGTAACGGGAACACTCGTAGGCTATGACGAGGATACGGATATTGCAGTACTTTCGATTCAAAAGAGCGATGTCCCGGAATTGTTGCTCAATACGCTGAACCCAATTGAAGTGGGGGATTCGGATTTGATAGCCGTCGGAGAGTTGGCAGTGGCTATCGGGAACCCGCTCGGATATAGCAACACATTGACCTCAGGCGTCATCAGTGCCGTTGATAGAACGGTTCAGGACGACAGTGACATTAAATACATTCAGACAGATGCCGCAATCAATCCGGGTAACTCGGGCGGCGCCCTTGTGAATAGTCTCGGTCAATTGATTGGAATCAATACGGCGAAAATTGCGGATACGGAAGTAGAGGGCATGGGATTTTCGATTCCGTCCAATACCATTATGCCGATTGTGGACGAATTGATTCAAAACGGCTATGTTGCCAGACCGTTTATCGGTATCGGCGGTGTCAATATTGATGAAGCTTCATCTGAATTGTATGAAATTCCGGTAGGTGTACTGATTCAATATGTCTATGAAGGGTCTCCGGCAGAAACTGCGGGCCTCCAAAAAAATGACTTGATTATCGGAGTCGATGATGTAACGGTCTACAATATGGATGATTTGACCGGATATATTTCAGCGATGAAACCGGGTGATCAAATTAATTTAAAAATTTTGAGAGATGGGGATACCAAAATGGTGGTTTCCATCACACTTGGCAATA
>JASUTA010000172.1 GCA_030445805.1 Clostridiales bacterium | reverse complement strand
GTGCTCTTCCGATCTGAGAGCCCGGCTGCTTGAACTTGCTCGATCTTTTCTGGATCGAATCCCATACCAATGTCTTCAAGTGCGGACGAAATCTCAACGCGCGGCAATTTAACCCCTTTTGACAGGTAATCTTTATAACGTGCGTCTTCCGTATAATAGATGTCATCGATTGATCCCTTCAGGACAATCGTATTGACCGATTCGTCAAAAAATTGATAAAAGGGCGCATCATATCGTGCCGTAATGTTTTGTTCAAGGCGTTCAAACAACGCTTGATCATAAGTTCTCACGACGACATCATAAGGCCCTGCATGCTCTTCCAAGTAAGCGGATGCTTCCGGTCCGTACAGGTCCTTCCACTCCAGGTCTTGGGTAATATTTTTAAAGAGACCATATGCAATCGGCTTTTCTTCCGCCACCATATTGTAGAGCGTTTCCTCTTTGACGGCGACACCATTGATGCCCGCTTCAGCCAATTTTGCAAATAAATCTTCCTTTGGCATATCCATTTGTTCGGCCATCAAGGCGAATTCTTCATAATCTGCCAGAATTTCAACCGATTTAGCCGCTTGTTCAACGCTCATTCGCCCCCAGAGCAAAACGCCTGTTGCAACTAAGCTCAGCAATAGAACCGCTAAGTAGAGCTTTTTCTTCATTTGGTTATGTGCCTCCTCATTTCTAGTCAACTGTCTGCACGCAGTACAGAACAAAAGCCTGTTTTCACAGGCATCCAGGTACTCTGCTTACATTTTTCGCACACAAAGCGCAATATCAGCAAAATACCTGCATATGTAATCAATATACAGGCATTCTAAGATTCATCGTCAAACAATCCGAGACTGACTACCAGAGCCTTATCCACCTTGCCCATAACGCTGTTCTCCAACTTCCCGAGTTTTTGAATCAAACGCGTCTTGTCTATGGTGCGAACTTGCTCCAGTAAGATCACAGAGTCTTTAATCAGCCCCACTTTGGAAGCCTCCACTTCGACATGCGTCGGCAACTTCGCCTTGTCAATTTTCGCCGTAATAGCGGCAATAATGACGGTGGGGCTGTATTTATTTCCGATATTATTTTGTATAATCAAAACGGGTCGCTGTCCGCCCTGTTCTGAGCCTCTAACAGGCGACAAGTCCGCAAAATAGACTTCGCCTCTCTTAACTATCACTGTTTTTATCCTCTCCATTCAACATAGTTTCAAATGTTTTTATTGCACTGAGACAATCGGTCAATCCGAGTTCACAGAAATCAAGATTGATTTGACCCATCAATTCATATCCCATACGCATGCTTTCGCAAGACTTGCAGTTCATTAAAGACTTCTTAATCTCCCAAGCCCTTGCATTCCTCTTTAATTGAAGCAAATATGCCGCTACTTCATCCTCGATATACTGAGTATAAACCATATGGCAGTCCCCCTGTTACCAAAACGAACTGAAATGCCTCTCGCCGCGAGGCCCTTACGTGCCCCCTTTTATCGGCAAGAGGCCGCCTTTTCCCGGTGTCCCTCATCTTTAAGGGGGACTTACCGCTTTTTAACATCATACCACAATTTTCAATGCGCCACCATAGATTTATCACAAACCCGGGTCGACCGGACGACCGTCTTTTATATAAATTCTGGGAACGCGATCTCGTATCATACAGACCACTTCATAATTAATGGTTTTCAACCATTGTGCATATTGATCAATAGAAATACCCGCCCCACCCATCAGTGTGATTTCGTCTCCGATTTTCAAATCCAATCCTTCGGCGGACAAAATGCATTGATCCATGCAAATCGTTCCCAAAATAGGCGTCAAAACTTTACCGAAAAGCCCCATCGCCTTGCCGGAAAGCCGCCTTGAAAATCCGTCTGCATATCCGATCGGAATGGTCGCCACTTTCGTGGTCTTCTCCGCTTTGAATCTCAGCCCGTAGCTGACCCCTTCACCCGCTTCAATCGTATGGGTTTGTGCCACGGCCGCTTTCAAAGTCATCGCCGGTTTTAAATCGATTCGCTCTTTATGAACCGCATCCGAAGGATGGAGGCCATAGAGAATAATCCCTGCTCTGACCATATCAAAATGATACGACGGACAATCGATAATGGCCGCGCTGTTGGCCGCATGAACAATCGGGATCTCAATTTGAGCCGCTTTTAAAGCATCCACTATGTATGTAAATCGTCGGACTTGAGTTTCGGTAAATGTCTTATCCGATTCATCCGCCTTCGCAAAGTGTGTAAAAATGCCTTCAATCGACACACCTGGCAGATTCGCAATCTGTTTAATTTCTTCCGCAGATGCGTCATCACATCCAAAACCCAATCGATGCATCCCTGAGTCAATTTTAATGTGGACGCGTACCGTTCGCCCCTGTCTTATGGCTTCTTCGGAAAGCTTCTTCGCCTGATGCACATCAAAAACAGCCGAGATAATATCCGACTCAACAAGCGCACTAAAACCGCTTTCGGGTACATAGCCTAAAATCAAAATATCTGTATTTGAAAACGACCTTCTCAATTCGAGCGCTTCGCCTAGCGTTGCCACTGCAAATCGATCGGCACCGTTTTCTAAAAATGTTTGACCGATGGCCACAGCACCATGTCCGTATCCGTTTGCCTTAATAACCGCCGTCACAAGCGTCGGTTCGGGAACCAATCTTCTTATTTCCCGCATATTATGTGCCAAGCAGTCGAGATCTATTTCGACCCACGCTGCCCGCGTCAAAGAACTGGGAATCATATTGTTCGTCACCTTCTTTAAAAAATTTTATTCCTTACTGACTGCAATGGCAAAAGCCACCACCGTCTTATCCGAATGGGACATAGAGATCAAAATATGGTCAATGCCCAAATAGAGAGCCGCATCTTTTGCGCGTCCTTCCAAAACAACATAAGGACGCCCGAGTGCATCCCTGAGCACTTCGATCTCATTCAGGGAAAACCCTCTGATTCCGGTTCCCATAGCTTTTGAAACCGCTTCCTTCGCCGCAAAATTAGCCGCTATCGTCTCGGTTCTGAAATGCCGCTCCGCAAACAGTTCCTGCTCACGCTTTGAAAAATTGCGCGCAATAAACCTGGGCTGCCCCGCAAGCACTTTTTCTATTCTTTCAATTTCAAGTATGTCCACACCATTTCCGTAGATCATAGACACCCCCGATCTTAAATCGCCGTTCGCATTTATTATACACAATTCCGCCCGAAATGGGGGCGTTTTTTTGCTTGAATCTGTGCGTCTCCGGCAATAGTTTTCTGAGACCATAGACGGAATTTAACCGCATCCGCGAATTTTTTACATAAAAGGACTTGTATACAAAAAATAAGCACAGTATAATTTTCAAAAGACAACTTTTTCATAATCGCAGAACAGCAGTGGAGGTACTTCATGACATTGGAAACAAAAAAAATGATCTTCGATTTTGTAAAAGCGCATCACTTCTGTGCTCCCCCTCAACAATCGGAAATTTCAGAAAAGCTCTTGTCCGATTTTATCGAAAAGGCCGAAGCCGGCAATGAAATGGCGGGGATTTTTCTCGCAGAATGGCTATTGACCTGTCAATCTTCCGAATGTGCCAGTGCTCGGCTGGAGCTGTTTTTCACTTAAATGAGTCGCATACCCCTTTTGCGCCCTTACGCCGAAGGGGTTTTTATTGATTCGCCCGCCCATTCCACACCGCCATTTTTTTCTCATTTTTTATCTTTTTCTCGGCGCGCACATTCTATCCAAATTTTAACCGTTCTTTGGTTTCGGGTTAAGAATGCTGCGTTACAATAAAGCCATCAAAAGACAATTAGGAGGTAAAAAAACTTATGGCAGTTAATCTGGAAAAAATAGACCTGCTCATGGAAAGAGCAAATATCAGTTACAAAGAGGCCAAGGAAGCACTTGAACTTCACGACGGCGATATGGTGGAAGCCCTCATCTATCTTGAATCTTCCAACAAAACCACTCAGAACGTCAAACAACGTTACGCAAGAGCACAAAAAGATCATCAAGCACATGCGGACAAGGCGAAAAAAGTATTTGACAAACTGCAACAAACGCGATTTGTCATTCGAAAAAAAGATCACCGCATCGTCGATCTGCCGCTGTTCATCGCCATCATCCTCGTTTTAGTGGCGCTTCCGGTTTCTCTTTTCATCCTGTTGCTCCCTTATTTCTTCGGATACAAAATCTCCCTTTTTGGTCCTGACGGAAAGAAAATGAGCCCCGAAGAAGCTTTTGACTTCAGTGAAACTTTCGGAAAATCCGAAGAAACATCAAACGGCGAACGCTACTAATTTGCCTGCAAAGAGTGACCGCCTTTCTGACGAAAGGCGGTTTTTTCAACTTTTCCTTTTCGTAGTCATATGATTTTTCGTGAGAAGATCACCCTTTTTTTAAAAGTATTCTCATTTTCCGCTTAAAATGCTATAGTAAAAACATCAAATCCCCGGGAGGTTTCTCATGCAAAAAATATTGGTTGTTGAAGACGACGCAAAAATTGCCCGTTTCGTCGAACTGGAGCTCGCGCATGAAGGTTTCACTGTCGAAACCGTTTACGACGGCCGATCCGGTCTCGAACGCGCCTTGGAAGGCAATTTTGACCTCATCGTTCTGGACATCATGCTCCCCGGCCTCAATGGTATGGAAGTTTGCCGTCGCGTGCGTCTCAACAGCGAAGTCCCCATCATTATGCTCACGGCTAAAGATGATACGATGGACAAAGTCATGGGACTCGATTTCGGCGCCGATGACTATATGACCAAACCCTTCGCTATAGAAGAGTTATTGGCACGCATCCATCGCATTTTCAGAAAATCCGCAACACAAAAAACCGATTCCGGACAATTTGTCTCCGGAAAACTCAAAATCGATTGCAATCAGTATACGGCCTCCTATGCCGGAGAACCGTTGGAACTGACCAAAACGGAATTTGATCTTTTGCACTATCTTGCGGAAAACAGAAACATTGCCTTATCACGTGAACAGATTTTGGATAAAGTATGGGGTTACGACTATTTCGGAGAAACGAAAATCGTATTTGTCGAAATTCGTTACCTTCGCTGCAAGATTGACGATGGTGACCAAACCAAGTTCATTAATACGGTCTGAGGGGTAGGGTTTTTATTTAAAGATGAAGATCATCAGTA
>JASUTA010000171.1 GCA_030445805.1 Clostridiales bacterium | reverse complement strand
TCGAATTTCACGACAGACATCCAAGCCGCTCATATTGGGCATCATAATATCCAACAAAATCAAACCAATGTCATCAGACTGTTGCACGCGCTCAATCACAGCATCTCCGGTGTATGCCTTTACACAATCGATCCCCTCTTCTTCAAGGCTCTCTGCAATCAGTTCAACAATATCCGCATCATCATCCGCAATGAGCACTTTGCTCATAAGCCCTCCTAACGTCGTCTACGATCTTTGTCATTCGGTATGTTAATTGCTCTGTGCCGTCTTGACTGCCTGATAAGCATCGGCCAGACCTGCACCCGAATAAATATCGTCGCCGTCCTCCAATATATCTTGTGCCGTATCACTGAGAATACTGTATATCTGTGCCGCGGAAAGATTTGGGGATTCACTGAGCATCATTGCGGCGATACCGGTCACAATCGGCGTGGCCATACTCGTTCCGTCCCATGCTTCGTACTCTCCGTTTGGAATCGTACTGAGTACTTTTTTGCCCGGAGCGGCGATATCAACCGCATTGCCATAGTTCGAAAAACTCGTTGTCGTCTCTACTGGGTTCGTAGCCGCAACCGTATAAGTTGCCGGAGAAACAGTAAAACTTGAACCATCACTGCTGGCACCATCATTACCCGCCGCGACAAATACGGCAATATCATGAGCGGCTGCATCGTTCAGCGCGGATTCAATGGCTTCATTCATTCCGTTAGCCCCGACACTCAAATTGATAATGTCCACTTGAAGATCGATGGCATATTCTATGCCTGATACGATGTCATCCAAAGTGCCCGAACCATTTTCATTCAATACTTTAATCGGAATCAATGTCACCGGCGTGGCCCCTACAATACCCGCTATGCCGATACCGTTGTTTGGTACGGCGGCGATAATACCCGAGACATGCGTCCCGTGCCCGTTGTCATCCGATGCATCCGCATCTTCATTGACGAAATCATATCCGAGTGCCGTATCCACTTGACCTTGCAGATCGGGATGAGTAGCATCAATTCCCGTGTCTATTACGGCGATTTTAACCGAATACCCGCCGCTCAAAATCGACCACGCCTCATTGGCATGTGTTGCTTCAATGGCCCATTGGTAAGCATACCCCGGGTCGTTGACCAACCCGTCATCCGGCAATGCATCGATTCCCGATAAGACAAAGTCTTTGCCGACTCTGACTTTTTCGGTCGGCCGAATCAGACCGAGCTGTAAATCCCCGTTTTCTACAAAAGGCAGCTCATTCAGGTCAGCGGGCTCAATGGATAAAATGTCGAGCAAATCATCCAGAACGGCATTGAGCGATTGAAACGCTTCAATTTGTTGTTCCTGAATCTCGATGTAGCGCTCAACCGTAAACCCACGATTTTGTTTGTCGCTTCCGATGCGCGATTCGATTTCATCCAGCATTGATTGAATGTCTTCCTCGTAAGTCATTAAAAGCCGATCAATCTGAACAATTTGTGCGGCCGTCAAAGTTTCTCCGGAGGCAACCAAATCGGATGCAAATTGTCCGACAGCCAGTGCTTTCTCAGCCGCATCGGTCATTAGTGCATTGATTTCATCCCGATTGGCTTCCATGGTTTCCTGATCTGCCGAACTGATTTCGATGCCTTTGGCCGACTCCAAAAATTCAAAAATTTGATCCATGCGCGTTTGAATCTCTGTATCGTCTGCGGCACTTTCCGCCGAGACACTCATTGACGACACAGACATTAAGGCGGCATCCGAAGACGCCTGCGCTTCTTCTGATTCAGAAAAAGCAACCGTTTCGGTTACGACTCCCTTTTGAGTGTCTTTCCCATTTTCCGTTGCAGCTGCAGGCGATTCAGAAATCGTTTCATTTTCAGCTACTACCGAATCGATGGTTTGAGGTGTCGATGCACTTGATGCACATCCCGTAACCAACATTGACGCGATCAACCCAAACGCAACCAGTGTATGTTTTACAGTTTTTTTCTGTTTTGCAGTCTCTTTCTGTTTCATAGTATCCTCCGTAAGTCGTTTTCTCGATTATTTTTAACGTACTTACAGCGTACCAATGAAAACTAAAATAAAAATATTCAAAAAATGAAAATTTATTAAGTCTATAGAGTCCAATCTTTCTTATGCCTGTCGGCGCATCAAAGATTCGACAAATTGTCTTGCCAGCCTTGGCGAACGCCCACCTCGCTCAAGCGCAAAACGCTCCGCCTCTATGCAAAGCCCCGCTTCATCGACGTCAATGCCGTAACGTTCGGTCAGTGCTTTGACAATTGAAAGATAGCGCTCTTGGTTGGGTTTCCCAAAGTGAATCGAAAGCCCAAAGCGTCCCGACAGAGAAACCTTTTCCTGAAGGGTTTCATTGGCGTGTACGTCGTCATTGCCGCGCTCTGTGAAGTTTTCCTTGACGAGGTGTCTCCGATTGCTGGTCGCATAAATAACGATATTTGGGGTTTTAGCCGCGACAGAACCTTCCAGAATCGTCTTTAAGGTACTCATGTCATCCCCTTCTTGAGCAAATGATAAATCGTCAATAAAAATGATGAATTTCAACGGATTTGTACTCAAAGCCTCCATAATAATCGGAATGGCCTCCATCTCCCGCTTGGGTACCTCAATCAATCTCAATCCTTCATCTCTGAACGCATTTGAAACCGCCTTGATCGTCGAAGATTTTCCGGTTCCCGCATCTCCATAAAGCAGTGCATTGGCGGCCGTCTTGCCTTCGATCAGCGCCCGTGTATTGTCTATAACCGTCTGCCGTTCCGTTTCATACCCTTTTAAGTCCGACAATCGAATCGGGTCGGCAATTTTCACAGGCATCAGTGCACCCTCTTTTACAGTGAACATCGCATGTGCGGCATACATACCATATCCCAGCTTGGAAACTTGTTTCGCCCTGTCGGCATACGCTTTCTTAATCGCCCTGTTTTCCGTTTTCCAAGACGGTAAAAACGCGTCATAACCCAATCGTTTTTGAATGGTGTCAGATGAAATTTGAGACAGAGATTCCAGACAATCGAGTTCATGCTCACATGCATCAGAAACCGGCGCCTGGACACGACCGCCGGAACGAATATAGAGATTGTCATCAAAGCGCAGTTTCTGCCAGAGGTAATCCGTAAAATTGCCTTCGGCATCCGCATTATAAAGCGCCGATACAAAGCGCGTATATTGTCGGACGGCTCCCCGCGTATCGGATTCCCGAAATTCGATGAGCCGCTTCAGCTCGGAAATCACAGAATCTTCTAACAATTTATCAAATACGGCAAATGTGTTGAGCGCCAATGCAAGGCCCTCTAAATCCTGATAAACCATAATTCCACCCCATTGCTTTTTTAATGTCTATTTTACCACGCCGATTTTCGGTCTGCAACACCGCATTTTCGGTCTAAAATACTGCCTTTTCGTCTGAAATATCCCTTTTCCCGCAGTCATAGCGCTCAAAAAATCCCCCGCTGTGACAGAGGGGGATAACAGAATCTATTTTCTGTATGCAATTTTTTTGCATGCTATTTTTTAAGCAGGGATTTGACGCGGCTCAAGAACCCTTTTTTCTCGGATGACTGACTCGGTTCCCGCACAGGCGATTGACTCTTTGAAGGACTTGTATTCGGAGCGCCCGCACCCACGACAACGCGTCTTCTGTAAACCGGTTCCGATGATTTCGACTCCGTTTCCTCTGATCTTTGAGGCGGTGCCGAAGGCAATTTCTGTGACGTTTCAGCGACCGGCTGTTTCGCAATTCGCGGCGATTTATCCGTTTTAACTTTATCTTCTCTTCTCGGTGATTGACTCTTCGATTTTGATTTAACCGATTCAACGGATTCATCCGAATCGGATTGCCCTTTGGCAACGCGTTTCACCGCAGAGCGCGATTTTCCTTTGACGCTGCCACTGCCTCTGGAATCCGTATCATCAGACCGTCTGACGTTCTTTCGTTCTCCGGTTCGAACAGGAGTCTTTCTCGGTGTCGGTTTTTCAGCGGCCGCGAAAGCCTCATCGGAAGGAAGCGGCAACTCTTCAATAAGCGCCCCAACATGCTCTTCAATTTCATAAAGCGAAAACAAATCGTCTTTTGTTACCAATGTAATGGCTTTCCCGCCATGTCCGGCCCTTCCGGTTCTGCCGATGCGGTGGACATAGCTGTCCTTTTCTTGCGGCACATCATAATTGATGACCAAAGACAAATCTTCTACATGAATGCCGCGCGCCGCGACATCCGTGGCACACAGAATTTGAAACGTCCCCTTTTTAAACTGGTCAATCGCACGCAACCTGCTGCTCTGAGAGTTTGCACCGTGGATGGCTTTGCTTGAAAAGCCTCTGTTATTAAGAAAGTCATTGACGCGATCCACGGCCACACGCGTATTGCAAAATACCATACAGCTCTTCGGATTCTCCACGCAGAGGATTCGATAGAGTTGCTTGCGTTTTTCATCGCGTTCTACTTTAAAATACACCTGTTCGATGGAATCCACCGTTTTGGTATCCGATTCCAGCTCAATCGTCATCGGATCATTCATATACCGTTGGCAAAGCGCTTGAATTTCATCCGGCATTGTCGCCGAAAAGAGCATGGTCACTCTGTCTTTCGGAAGTTTTGCAATAATGCGCTGAACTTGGTCAATAAATCCCATATCCAACATGCGGTCGGCTTCATCCAAAACGAGTATGCGAACCTGTCCTGTAATCAGGCTCCCTTGGCGCAAATGGTCTAAGACGCGTCCCGGGGTTCCCGTAACGATCTCAATGCCCTTTTCAAGCGCTTCAAGTTCCACATTCATGCTGTGTTGTCCATACACGGTTGTCGTTCTGATATCTTTAAACTTGGACATTGCGGTAATATCCCTGTCAACTTGAACGGCAAGTTCTCTTGTCGGCGTCAGGATCAGGGCCTGCGGTCCGCCGTCTTTTTTTTGCAGCAATTGAAGCATCGGAATACCGAACGCACCGGTTTTCCCACTGCCGGTCTTCGAAACAACAATCAAATCTTTGCCTTCGAGGACTTTGGGAATCGCCATTTTCTGCACATCGGTTGGCGTTGTGAACTCAAGTAAATCCAATGATTTTAAAATTGATTCTTTT
>JASUTA010000024.1 GCA_030445805.1 Clostridiales bacterium | reverse complement strand
TTTAAAAAAGAAGAAACCATCCATGGATGACTGGTTAAGAGAAGCCAAAGAAAATCCGGCGGCACTTCAGTCGGGAATGTTTCTTGTGCATAACGGCGTCGTCAGACAAACCCCGAAGGCAAAAGTCAGACAAGGGATTGACGACGGAACAGAAGTAAAAGGCATGACTTTTTCCTATGATGCGGAGAAAGTGGATGCCGCAATCAAAGAAACCTATAAAATGAATGGCATTTTTCATGTTAAAGTTTGGCTCAATGAAGGGGAACTGGCACTTGGCGAAGACATTATGTATGTCATGATCGGCGGCGATATTCGTCCCAACGTCATCGATGCCCTTCAATTTTTAGTCGGAAAAATCAAGAATGAGTGCGTTACGGAAATAGAGCAAAAATAAAGTGTCTATAGCAGGGGAAGCCTATGATTATCAGCGCGAGCAGACGGACAGACATTCCCAATTACTATGCAGAATGGTTTATCAATCGATTGCGCGAAGGGTATGTTTTCGTCAGGAATCCGTTCAACCCGCAACAAATTCAGAAAATAGAACTTACGGCAGAAGTTGTAGACGGCATTGTTTTTTGGACAAAAAATCCCGAGCCGATGCTGTCTTATTTGCCTGCGCTGTCTGCGTTTCCCTATTATTTTCAGTACACGTTGAATGCGTATGAAAGCGATATTGAACCGGCGGCGCTCCCGAGTTTGCAAAGGCGCCTTGAAACGTTTCGGAAATTGTCCGAAACGATCGGGCACAAACGTGTGATTTGGCGCTATGATCCGATTTTTCTTACAGAAAAATACACGGAAAAATGGCATGTCGAGACTTTTGAAAAACTGGCTGTCGTTTTGAAAGCGTTCACATCGGCGTGTGTTTTCAGTTTTATCGATCTGTATGACACCAAGCGCGCCGTTTTTTCCCGAAACGGAATCCGCATTCCGACTCGGGAAGAACAGCTCCGAATCGCCGAACAACTGGCGAAAATTGCGCATCGGAACAACATACGGCTGAACACTTGCTCGGAATCTATTGACTTGAGTGCTTTTGGCATTGGACATGCCAAGTGTATTGATGAGCAATTGCTTTCTGATATTTCCGGTGTTGCATTAGAAGCCAAACCCGATCGAAATCAACGCAACCTTTGCGGTTGTGTAGAGAGTATTGACATCGGAGCTTACAATACTTGTCCGAATCATTGTCTTTACTGCTATGCCAATTACAATGCAAGCACAATCACCGACAATAGGCGGCGATATGACGTTGCCTCTCCGCTGTGTTGTGATGTGGTTCGTCTGGAAGATACCATTTCAATTCGCACTGTGACGAGTCTTAAAGTGCATCAGTTGAAACTTTTTTAAAATAGTAGGGCCCAAGGGCGCCTATTAAAATCTAAAGAGGAAAAGGCATCCAAAAATTTGATTGATTAATCAATTTAATCTTGACTGACACTAAATCCGTGCTATACTTAAATTCAAGAAAGATTAAATAAATTTAATCATTTAACATGCAATGGGGCATGACACATCGGAAGTGTCGTGCCCTTTTTTGTTTTTAAGTGGCCCGAATGACGAGAAAAATCTCAAAGAGTTGGGTATAAGAACACGGAGGCATCATCGTGACCGAAAAAAGATTCGCCCTCAAAGGCATTTGCATTTATTCAAAAGACAGAGAAATCCTTGAAATAAAGGATGGCTATGTGCTGTGTGAAAACGGTGTTTCACAAGGCGTATTTGAAGCGCTTCCGGAGGCAGATTCAGACATCAAATGTTATGATTTCAGCGGGAAGCTCATTATACCTGGGCTCATTGACCTGCATGTTCATGCGCCTCAATATCCGATTCGCGGTTACGGAATGGATTTGGAACTCTTGGCATGGCTGGAAAAGTATATTTTTCCCGAAGAAGCGAAGTTTTCAGATCTTGAGTATGCGGAAAAAGTGTATGGCGCGTTTGCCGAGGCACTGCTCAAGAGTTTCACGACGCGCGCCTGTGTTTATGGGACAATTCACACGGCTGCCGGTCTCAAACTGATGGACCTTCTGGAAGAGACCGGTCTCAAGACCATGGTCGGAAAAGTCAATATGAACCGCAACTGCCCGGAGGCCTTATCCGAAGGAGAGGCGTCTGAAGCGCTTGAAGATACTGAAAAATGGTTGAAGGCTTCCGAAGGAAAGTACAGAAATACACAGCCGATTTTGACGCCGCGTTTTATTCCGTCCTGTACCGATGCCTTGCTTTATGGGCTCGGGCGGTTGAAAGTCCGGTACGGCGTACCTTATCAGTCACACCTTTCTGAAAATCCATCGGAAATTGAGTGGGTAAAGCGCCTCTGCCCGGATTCTGAAAATTATGCGGATGCTTATGCGCGCAGAGGGGCTTTCGGACCGGAGTCCAAAACCGTTATGGCACATTGTGTCTACTTGAACGACGAGGAAATCGAATTGTTATCCGAAAAGGAAGTCTTTGTGGCACATTGTCCGGAATCCAATATCAATCTGGCTTCAGGCATTGCACCGATTCGAAAATACCTGAGCAAAGGGATCCATGTCGGACTTGGATCCGATGTTGCCGCGGGTTCAACCCTCAATTTATTTGTTGCGATGCGCAGTGCCGTTCAGGCGTCTAAGCTGTACTGGCGATTGCTCCATTCGGACGAAGTACCGATTTCAATGGAGGAAGCTTTTTATTTGGCGACAAAAGGTGGCGGGGCTTTTTTCGGACGCGTAGGAAGTTTTGAAAAAGGGTATCGATTTGATGCCGTCGTCATAGATGACAGTCGATTGGCGGCAGATGGCACAGCTTCTCAAGAGATGACGGTCAAAGAACGTTTGGAACGCATGATGTATCTCGGAGACGCATCCTGTTTGGCATCCAAATTTGTTGACGGTATTTTGGTGAGATAGGAAGGCGGACGGAGGGAACGATGAAGCCGAGTGAACGAGAATTGAGACCGGAGGAACGTATTTTGGAAGCCGCACTGGACGTGGTTATGGAAAAGACCATCAGCGGAACGCGGATGCACCTCATTGCTCAAAAAGTGGAAATGGTACAGTCCAACCTGCACTATTATTTCAAAACCAAAGAAGATTTGTTGATCGGACTGCAAAACAAAGTCCTCAGGAAGTGCCATGAATTGCGTGCGATGGATCGTAAGGACGCAGAGGATACATTAGAGGCCCAACTGGATATCTTTTTTAATCAAAAAAGGCAGTTCTTAGAGCGGTATCAGAAATATGATTTTGCCGAAGTGGATTTTTGGGTTCAGGCTCAAACCAATGAACGCATACGCACGGCTTTTGCGGAATCTTTTTCAGGGTGGCGAGCGGATATCGGTTCTGTGCTCGATACGTATTGTCCGGATATGGCGCCCGAAAAGCGTTTGATGATTCCCGCCGTATTGGTCTCAATGCTTGAAGGGGCAACGCTTCAATATTTGATCGACGATCAAAGCTTTGACTTGAATGCTTACTTTGATTTTTGTAAAAAGCATATTTTGAAAATGGCAACAGCGTAAAAGAAACGAACAGAAAGGGATGCACCATGACGTCAGAAAAAAATCGGAAGGGTAAAATAGAAAAGGCGGAGGAACCTGCAGGGAAAAAGAAAAGAAATGCCGGAAAGAAGCGACAACTTCTTGAAGCGGCGGACGGAAAAGCAAAGATGGATCTCGGTATTTTGGGAGGACGGGTTTATTTAAACGGCAACTTTGCACCGCTTAATGTGTACGTTAAAGACGGTAAAATCGAAGCGCTGACATCTAACGTGTTCCCATGTGAAGAAACGGTTGACGCGCAAGGGCTTATGGTTCTCCCAGGATTTATTGACCCGCATGTGCATTTTCATTTGGGTGTGGGCAATAACGTGAACGCTGAAGATTTCAGAACCGGCTCCATCAAGGGGGCGCTGGGCGGCATTACAACTTACATTGATTTTCTGGATCCTGTCAAACGGGCTTCCGACGTTGCGCAGGCTTTTGAAGCGCGCAGCGGGCTGGCGGATACGAGCTTTACCGACTATGCGTTTCATGCCACCATAGCCAACCCAACCGATGCGCCCGAAGACATGATTACAGCTTTTAAGTCGTGTGGCATCACTTCCGTCAAACTGTTTACCACATATGCCGACACGGACAGACGGACGAAGGATCGATACATTTATCAGCTGCTCAAAGCTTCCGGAGAAACAGGCATCCAAGTCGTGGTTCACGCCGAAAATGATGACCTAATCGACCATGGGAAGAAGATTCCCGTATCGGAACATGAATCTTCACGTCCCGCTATCAGCGAAAGGACGGAAGCGCTTGTACTTGCAGAAATGGCGGAAGAAACAGACGGCAACCTCTATCTGGTGCACATGAGTGCGGGGAGTACGGTAGAGACTTTGAAAGCCCGACACATCGGTGCACTTGCCGAAAAGCGCATTCGTCTTGAAAGTTGTCCGCATTACTTTGTATTCAATCGCGATGTCTACAGCAAACCCGACGGGTATCTCTATACCATGACGCCGCCGCTCAGATCCGAGCGTGATCGGATTTTACTCTGTACGCATTTTGATGCAATTGATACCATAGGAACCGATCATTGTCCCTATCGCAAAGAAGAAAAGAATCACACGTATACATCGGAAATTCCCATGGGAATCGGCGGGATATCCTATTCTTTTCAACTCTTATTTACGCGGTTCGGCTCTCATGCCATCGATCGATTTACCAAGAATCCGGCCCAAGCCTATGGACTATACCCTCAAAAGGGGGCGTTGAAAGTCGGTGCAGATGCAGATATCGTCTTGTTTGACGACTTGGCACCGTTTGTCGTATCGGACGAGAACAGTGTTTATAACGGTATGACCCTGAAAGGCCGCATTGAAAGCGTTTTCAAAAGCGGACATATTCTTGTAAAAGACGGCGTGTTTCAAGCGTCCGACTGCATTCCGAAAGGACGCTATTTAAGGAGAACATAATATGGTGAATATCAGTCAATCCATAACGAAAAAAGACCATATCGAAAAAATGACGGGGGAAACGCAATACATTGCGGATTACGTTATCCCCGGAATGAATCACGCCAAAATTGTGCGTGCATGGCGACCGCACGCGCGCATAAAATCCGTGCGATTTCCTGAAATGGAAACAGGCTATTTTGTCATCGATTATAGAGACGTCCCAAAAAACGGCGTCAAAATCATTCGGAGTGAACAACCGGTTTTCGCGGAAAATGAAGTGCGCTTTATCGGAGAAGCGGTGGCAATGATCGTCGGGGCAGATGTAATCAAGGTGAATGCCTATGTGGAACAGGTTAAAATCGAATATGAAGATTTGCCGGCGGCGCTGTCACTCGATGCAAGCGATGATGCAATGGTCTCTTATCATTATGCGCACGGCGCTGTGACCGATGCTTTCCAAAAAGCGGCGCGCGTCATCGAAAAAACCTACTATACAGGACATCAGGAGCAAGCCTATATAGAACCGCAAGGGGCAATCGGGTTGTATCAAGACGGAAAGATTACAGTCATTGCCTCCATGCAGTGTCCGTATTACGTTAAAGATGCCGTGACTTTCGCAATGGACGTTCCGGCAGAATCCGTTCAAATCATCCAGTCGACGACCGGCGGCGCCTTCGGAGGGAAAGAAGATTATCCGTCACTCATCGGATGTATGGTCGCCGCCGCGGCAAAAAAGACGGGAAAGCCGGTACGACTGATTTTCGAGCGCGGGGAGGATATGACGGTTACGACGAAGCGGCATCCCGCCCAAATAGTCTACAGTGCCGCGCTCGATGAACATGACGGCATCTTGGGCATTAAAGCCGATATCAAGTTGGACGGCGGTGCTTATGAGGGATTGTCCGGTGTCGTGCTTCAGCGGTCGATGATCGCCGCCGCGGGGGTTTACAGATTCCCGTGTATTGAGGTTTCCGGGCAGGTCATGATGACACACACCGTTCCAAACGGCGCGTTCAGGGGATTCGGCGCACCACAGAGTTTTTTTGCCATTGAGCGGTTTATGACGCATCTGGCGACACACCTCGGGATTCAGGATCCGGTTGACTTTAAAAAGCGGTATTTTGTAAAGCAGGGCGATTCAACGGCAACCGGCGGCAGCTTCCGGTATCCGGTTATTCTCCCCGAGATGCTTGAGACAGCGGAATCGCTGAGCCGATATACCGAAAAGCATGAGCGGTATCGGATGCAGACCGGGCGTTACAGAAAAGGCATCGGGATGTCCTTCTTTTTGCACGGCTGCGGATTTACCGGATCGGCAGAAAAAGATTACATTAAATCGGTGATCAAACTGGTGAAATACCCGGATGATACCATTGAATTATTGACCAGTACCACCGACATGGGGCAGGGTGTCAAGACAACTTTTGCGAAAATCGTCGCGGAAGTGATGGCACTTCCCATCGATCAAATTAAAATTGTCAATCCGGACACCGACCGCGTTCCGAACTCGGGACCGACGGTGGCGTCCCGTTCACTCATGATTGTTGGAAAACTTTTGGAACGCGCGGCAAAGCGCCTTAAATCAGAGTATGTGGCGGGCAAATATCAGGAAGTGGAAGAACGCTATGTGCATCCTGAAATGGTTCCTTGGGACATCACTTCATTTTCGGGGGATGCGTATCCCACCTATTCGTGGGGAATCAACGTCATAGAAGTCGAAGTGGACACCCTTTTGGCAGAGACGAAACTGATTGGGGTTTGGGGCATCTTTGATGTGGGTCGGGCGATCGATGAAACCATCATGCGCGGTCAGATTGAAGGCGGCATGCTTCAGGGAATTGGGTATGCATCCAGCGAGAAGATGGAGATCATCGGCGGAGCCGTTCGACAATCGGGTTTATCGGATTACATCATCCCGACGGCAAAAGACACGGTCCCGTTTGTCACCCGGACACTGGATAACCCTTATGACGGCGGACCGTTCGGCGCAAAAGGCGCAGGTGAACTGACAATTATCGGCAGTGCTCCGGCTTATGCCGAAGCCGTGGAACAAGCGGCCGGCGTTCCGGTGGCAATCATTCCGATGACCCCCGAGCGGCTTTTGGCGGCGATGAAACAGCAGAAAAGAGGCGAACGATGATTGAATTTTACTTAAATCAAAAAAAGGTACAATACGACGGAGAACCGACGCGGCGCTTACTGGATGTTTTGCGTGAAGATTTCGGTTTGACGGAAGTAAAAGAAGGGTGCGGCGAGGGTGAATGCGGAGCATGCGCCGTTCTGATAGACGGGAAAACCAGGCAATCATGCATCACGGCGATCGGCAGTTTGGAAGGGCTTTCCGTCATGACTCTTGAAGGGTATAAACACAGCGAACAATACAAAGTGCTGGATCAGTCATTTGCGGAAGCCGGGGCCGTTCAGTGCGGATTTTGTACACCGGGTATGATTATGGCGGCACAGTCTTTACTCGCCGAAAATCCCGAACCGTCGGATGCTGAAATCCGCGACGGCATTTCGGGCAATCTCTGCCGATGTACGGGATACAATATGATTGTGGATGCCATCCGCATGGCTTCCCAAAAAGGAAAAGGATTGTGGTGAGCCGATGAAGACAACCGCTTATTATCCCAAAACGCTTTTAGAGGCTTTACGCATAAAAAAAGAACATCCGGAGGCACTGATTTATGCCGGAGGAACCGATTTTATGCTTGCAAAAAAGCAGGGCGAACATTTGATTTTCATCAAACAGATTCCCGAACTTCAGTCCGTTGAAAAAAGTGAGGACGGGATTTCGATCGGTGCCGCTTGCGTTTACCATGCGCTTTTAGATGACCCTGCGATTCCGGAACTGCTGAAACGGGTCATTTCTGAAATTGCAGCCCCCGCCATTCGAAATACGGCAACCATCGGAGGCAATATCTGCAACGCCTCACCCGCGGGGGACACACTGCCTATTCTATACCTGCTGGATGCCCAAGTGGTCTTGAGCGCGCTGAACGGGGAAATCGTCCAAAAAAGGATTTTACCGATTAAGTCGTTTATTCAGGGGATTCGAAAAATCGACTTATCTCCGGAAGAGCTCATTACGGAAATTCGATTGCCGGAAGAGGCACTCAAGCGCGTCGCCGCAGGTGAAACCGCTTATAGAAAAGTAGGTGCCCGCAAAGCACAGGCCATTTCAAAACTGCTCTTTTGTGCTTCAATGACGGCAAAAGACGGTCTTGTAACGGATTTTCGCGTTGCATACGGCTCTGTTTCCGCAACGGCATTGCGTTGTGAAGACATTGAAAGAGCCTATATCGGACGCCCGCTCGCCGAATTTAAAAATAGGATTCCCGAGCTATTGGGTGCTTATGACGCACGCATTCACCCTATTGACGATCAGCGGTCCACCGCAGAATACAGGAAGCAGGTGTGTTTGAATCTCTTAGAAGATTTTCTCACGACAGCTTATTCGAGAATCGTTATTTCGGGCGGTTTGCTGATTGACGGGAGCGGCGGAACGCCGTATGCGGGAGATATCCTGACAGAAGGCAACCGAATCGCTCAAATCGGAAATCCCGGTGCCTTTTCCGGGGAGGCCTATGCCGATGCGATTCAAATCAGTGCGGAGGGACTTGCCGTTTCTCCGGGGTTTATCGACACGCACAGCCACAGCGACTTGTCCGTTCTGACCGAACCGGAAGTTTTGCCGAAGCTTATGCAGGGCATTACAACTGAAGTATTGGGGCAGGACGGTATCTCCATGGCACCGCTTCCCGAAACATACATTTCCGATTGGCGCAAAAATCTGGCGGGACTCGATGGGGAGAGCCATCAGATCAATTGGCATTACGAAACGACTGAAAATTACTTAAAGATGATTGAAGCGGCGCGCCCCGCCGTTCATGAAAGCTATCTCTTACCGCACGGGAACGTGCGCATGGCGGCAATGGGACTGGATGACAGACTGCCCACGGAATCGGAACTCGGCGCCATGTGCAAGATTACGGAAAGGGGCATGAAAGCCGGATGTTTGGGGCTTTCCTCCGGACTGATCTACATGCCGTGTGCCTATTCAAAGACGGAAGAATTAATTGAACTCTGCAAAATCGTCGCGGCTTATGACGGCGTTTTTGTCGTTCATCAGCGCAGTGAAGCGGATTTTATTCTGCCCTCCATGGAAGAAATTTTGGGGATCGGACGAAAAAGCGGCGTTGCCATTCATTTTTCTCATTTTAAAATCTGCGGAAAAAACAATTGGAAATACTTACCCAAAATGTTGGAAATGCTCGACCGTGCTCAAAAAGAGGGACTGCGCGTCAGCTTTGACCAATACCCGTATGCCGCGGGCAGTACCATGCTCGGCGTGATTTTGCCGCCTTGGGCTCATGACGGCGGGACGGATGCGCTCGTCGCAAGGCTGAAAGATCCCGACGCCCGCGAAAAAATGAAAGCCGATATTGAAACCGGCATTTCCGGATGGGACAATTTTGTGGATTTTGCGGGTTTGGACGGCATATTTGTCACCAGTGTCAATTCTGAAAAAAATCAATTTGCCGTGGGACTCAGTTTGACGGAACTCGGCGAAAAAACCGGAAAGTCGCCGCTGGATGCGGCATTTGACCTCCTTGCGGAAGAAGAAAACGCCGTCGGCATGGTGGACTTTTACGGATTGGAATCACACATCACAGAGATTTTAAAACGCCCCGAAATGAATGCCTGCACGGACGGATTGCTCTCAGGAATGCCACACCCCCGCGTTTATGGCGCGTTTCCGAGGATTTTAGGACGCTATGTCCGCGAACAAAAAGTGTTATCGGCGGAAGAAGCCATAGCGAAGATGACCTCAAAAGCCGCACAGGCGATGCGACTTGAGGGCCGGGGTTTGCTCAAACCGGGATATTATGCGGACATTGTCGTATGGCATCCGGAGACCGTATCGGACAAGGGGACATTTGATCAGCCGAGGCAATACCCGGAAGGCATTGTACACGTCTTCGTAGAAGGGGTTCAAGCCATAAAGGACGGCAGCTATACCGGCAACAGAAACGGAAGGGTTATTCGAAAAAAATGAGGGGATGAGGAGAAAACCAATGTATACGTTTAAAATCAACGGCGCTGTCGTGAAAACGCCCGCCGATCGGAACTTACTGGATTATATTCGGGATGAACTCGACATCACTTCTTTAAAAAACGGGTGTCATGAAGGGTCGTGCGGTGCCTGTGCCATTTTGGTGGACGGTCGTAAACTAAGGGCGTGCCAGCTCACCACCTCAAAAGTTTCGGGAAGCGAAATTATCACTGTAGAAGGGTTGACCGCTCGGGAAAAAGCCGTTTATGACTATTGCTTCAACAAAGCGGGAGCCGTCCAATGCGGTTTTTGCATCCCCGGTATGGTCATCAGTGCAAAATCATTGCTCGATGTTGAAAAAGAACCCTCGCGCGAAGCGGTGAAACAAGCGATTCACGGCAATATTTGCCGGTGTACAGGATACAAAAAAATAGAAGAAGCCATCCTGATGGCAGGCGATTTTTTCAGAGAGAATCGAGACATTCCAAAACCGATTTTTAACGGAAAAATCGGAGAGCGCACCTTTCGACCCGATGCCACCGGTAAGATTCTCGGGACGGCGAAATTTGCCGATGATTTAAAAGCGGAAGGCATGGTATACGGGTCGGCACTCCGCGCCGCGCATGCGCGGGCGGTCGTCAAAGACATTGATCTTTCAAATGCATTGGCACACCCGGACACCGTTAAAATCGTTTTGGCGGAAGACATTCCCGGAGAGCGGGTTATCGGACACTTGACGCAGGACTGGCCGGCGCTCATCGCAAAGGGTGAGACCACGCGGTATCTCGGAGATGCCGTGGCACTGATTGCGGCAAAATCCAAAGAGGCGCTTGAGGAGATCAAAGCGCTGGTCCATGTGACTTACGAGGTGCTCGACCCCATGTTTTCACCGAAAGAAGCCATGGCGGAACATGCGGCGAAGATTCACGAGAGCGGCAATATCTATCGAACGGAGCGCATCAACCGCGGGGACGTAGCGCGTGCATTGGCGGATTCCGCCTATGTCGTGACCAACGTTTACACCACACCGGCGCAGGAACACGCTTTTCTGGAACCTGAAAGTGCCTTGGCCGTTCCGGAAGGGGACGGATTGACCGTCTATACCGGGGGACAGAGCGTCTATGACGAATACAGGGAAATCGGGAAATTGCTCGGATTGCCTAAAGAAAAATTGAGAATCAAAAGTGCCTACGTAGGCGGCGGATTTGGGGGAAAAGAGGACATGAGCGTTCAGCATCATGCGGCTTTGCTCGCCTATCTTTCGGGGGTCCCCGTTAAAGTGACCCTGACGCGAGAAGAAAGCTTGTTTGTGCATCCAAAACGCCATCCGATGGAAATGGAATTGACGACCGGATGCGACGCAAACGGTCATCTGACGGCTATGCGGCTTCGATTGATTTCGGATACCGGTGCGTATGCATCACTGGGCGGCCCTGTTTTACAGCGCGCCTGCACCCATGCCGCCGGACCGTACAACTATCAAAACATTGACATCATCGGTCAGGCGGTCTACACCAACAATGTACCCAGCGGCGCTTTCAGAGGATTTGGTGTGACGCAGACTATGTTTGCCACGGAATGCAATCTCAATCTTCTCGCCGAAAAGGTCGGTATCGATCCTTTTGAGATCCGGTACATCAATGCACTCAGACCCGGTCAAGTGCTACCGAACGGTCAGATTGCCGATGAAGGGACCGGCATTGTAGAATGCTTGGATGCGGTCAGAGACGTTTATTACGGAAATCTGGAAAACGCAGGCATTGCCTGTGCCATAAAAAATTCGGGTGTCGGCGTAGGCATTCCGGATACGGGACGCGTGCGTCTGAAAGTGACGGGCGGCAAAGTATCACTCAGAACAAGTGCCGCCTGCATGGGACAGGGAATTGCCGAAACCATGCGGTCCATTCTCTGCGAGACGACCGGACTGACGCCGGATCAAGTGGATGTTATTCAGCCGGACACGGCACTGACACCGGATTCCGGGACGAGTACAGCTTCGCGCCAAACGGTCATTACGGGAGAAACGACGCGTCAAGCGGGTCTGAAATTGGCGGCGGATTTAAGCGAGAAACCATTGGAGGCACTGGAAGGTCGGGAGTATTATGCCGAATTTGTCGGCGTTACCGATCCGATGGGTTCGGATAAACCCAATCCGGTAAGTCATCTCGCTTACGGCTATGCGGCTCAAGTTGTCATTTTGGGTGAAGACGGAAAAGTAAAAAAAGTTGTTGCGGCACACGATGTCGGGCATGCCATTAATCCGTCGAATGCAGAGGGGCAAATCGAAGGCGGTGTCGTCATGGGTTTGGGTTACGGATTGACCGAAAACCCCAAAATTCAAGGCGGAAAACCGACGGTGAATTTTGGCAAACTGGGGCTTTTCAGAGCTAAAGACACCCCTGAAATAGAAACCATTCTCATTGAGAAAAATCCGGCAGAATTGGCTTACGGTGCAAAGGGCGTCGGAGAAATCCCGCTCATTCCCACAGCACCGGCGGCACAAGGGGCCTACTACAAACGCGACGGCATTTTCAGGACATCACTTCCGCTTGAAAATACGCCCTATCAGAAAAAATAGGAGGCGATGATGAAAGCGCAAAAGAGACTTCGAATCGGGGGTGGGACGGTGATTACCAGAGACCCGTCCAATCCGATGATAGAAGGCGGCGGACTCGTCATTGAGGGGACAAACGTCAAAGCGGTCGGAACGGACGATGAGCTCAAGGCCGCTTATCCCGACGCCGAGTACTTGGATGCAGAAGGCAGGCTGATTATGCCGGGGTTGATCAATGCCCATCACCATATTTACAGCGCCTTTGCCCGAGGCATGTCGATTCCCGGCAATACGCCTCAAAATTTCTTGGAAATTTTAGAGGGAACATGGTGGAACATCGACCGACATTTGACCCTTGAAGCGACTTATTTGAGCGCGGCGGCAACCTATATGGAGTGTATTCGAAACGGTGTGACAACGGTAATCGACCACCATGCGAGTTATGGTGCCGTCACCGGGAGCCTTTTCAGAATTGCGGACGCGGCAAGACACATAGGCGTTCGCACATGTCTCGCCTATGAAATATCGGATCGCGAGGGGGCGGAAAAAACAGAAGAGGCCCTGAAAGAATCCTTCGCATTTCTCGAATATGCACAGGGCGATAGCGATTCACTCGGCCCCAAAGCGCTCATCGGCTTACATGCGTCTTTTACGCTCAGCGACGAGACCCTTGAAAAATGTCGGTTGAAAAACACGAAAAACGCGGGCTACCACGTTCACATTGCAGAAGGCGCATATGACAACCAACATGCGCTTGAGCACTACGGTTGTTCAGCAGTGAAGCGTCTCTATGACCGGGGAATATTGGGCCCGAATACCGTGGCGGGACACTGCATTCATATCTCGGATGAAGATTTGGACCTTCTAAAATCGTCGGGAACGACGGTCGTTTATAATCCGGAATCCAACATGGGCAACGCCGTGGGCAGCCCCGACGTACTCAAAATGTTTGATAAGGGCATTTTTGTCTGCCTCGGAACGGATGGCTACACCAGTGATATGCTCGAATCCGCAAAAGTGGCGGTGCTCTTGCAGAAACACAGAAGCGGCAATCCGAGTCGGGGATTTGGAGAAGCGGCTCAAATGCTCTTTTACAACAATGCCGCTTTGGCAACACAGGTATTCGGTCGACCGATAGGCGTATTGTGTCCGGGTGCGGTTGCGGATGTCATCTTTATGGATTATCACGCCTATACGCCGCTGAACCGTGACACTATTGATGGGCATCTCTTTTTTGGAGTGTCCGGTGCCCACACGGATACCGTCATTATCAACGGAAAAATCAGAATGAAAAACCGCAGGATTCAACTGGAGGACGAACGGGAATTGCTTGAAGCGTCACGGATTGAATCGGCGAAGTTATGGAGAAAACTATATGGATGATCGCATGACGCCGATGCCCTTTGATCGGTTGCTGGACGCATTACAAACGGAATATGAGGCGACGGGAAATTTTCTCCAAGTCCCCGTCATCCGAGACAATCAAAAAGAATACGTCGGTGCAGTCGGACCGGCCGCAGGACCGCACACACAACTGGCGGGCAACATTGTAGCCGCATACGGCGCAGGCGCTTCAACATTTGAGCTTAAAACCGTTCAAATCATAGATGGCGAGGCGCTCGGCATCGTCAAACCGTGCATTTACTCGGCAACGGAAGTCTACAATACGGAGTGGTCGACAGAGCTGACCGTGGAACAGGCGGAAACCGAATACATTCACGCCTATCTCCTCATCCAAGTGCTTGCCAAAGAATACGGACTCGGCACAACGGACGGGCTCTCCTTCATTATGAGCGTCGGGTATGATCTCGCAGGGATTCAATCCGAAAAAATCGACGGGTTCTTAAATCATATGAAAGCGGCATCCGGTACAAAGGCGTGGCAGGATGCGGTGGCTTATCTTTCAAAGAATCTCGACCGGTTTGTCCATGTCGATCAGGCCTTTTTGGATCATTTGTCTCCGTGTATCTCGGACACGGTAACGCTCTCCACCATGCATGGTTGCAAAAGTGATGAAATTGAATCGATTGCGGCGCATCTGTTGTGCGAAAAAGAACTGAATGTCTACATAAAACTCAACCCCACTTTGCTGGGAAAAGAACGCATACGCGAAATTTTAGACAAAATGGGATATGCGCACATCGCCTTTGATGAATTCGTTTTTGCGAATGACCTCAAATTTGATGACGCCCGCCTGTTGATCGAGCGCCTACAAAAGACGGCCTTCGAACGCAGGCGACAATTCGGTGTCAAATTGACCAATACGTTCCCCGTCCGTATTCTTGCGGGGGAACTGGCAGGGGAGACCATGTATCTTTCAGGTCCGCCGCTTTATCCCATAGCAGTGGGCGTTGGGGCAAAGTTAGCCGAATCCTTTGACGGCGCTATTGCCATTTCTTATTCGGGCGGTGCGGATAAAGGGAACGTCCGTGATATATTGGAAACCGGCATTTTCCCGGTGACGGTGTCTTCCGTCTTGCTCAAACCCGGCGGATACAAAAATCTTTCCGCGCTGAATCGAGCGGCTGAGCCTGTTTTTTCAAAACATCGGGAAGGTGCCGATGTGGCGGACAATACAAAAATAGACGTGGCGCGGTTAAAAATGTTGGCGGAAACATCAATCAAAGATGCAACTTATTACCATAAGGAGAAGCCCGCCTTCAAACGGACATCCGACTACTCGGCATTTTGTGCGGCTTGCAGGAACTGTGTTGATCTCTGTCCGAATCGAGCCAATCGAAGGCTGACTGTGAAGGGAAAAGACGTGGTGATACACGATGACAGTCTTTGCAACGCATGCGGCGCTTGCAGTCACTACTGCATCAAGGGGCATGACCCTTATAAAGAGAAGTGGACGGTCTTCCAAATGGATGATCGATCTGTATTAGAGGTATTAGAGGAGACGTATGATGGACTTTAAAACAACGGATTTTAAAATGGCTGAAAAACCTAAAAAAATCGGAGCAAAACCTTCCGTTGCACATCTCGGACGCGAGGTTGCAGAAAAAGTGAATCGATTTCACAAGAGTTTTCCGATGTATGAAGAGACGCCGCTGAGAGCGCTGAATGCACTTTCGGAGACTTTGGGCGTAAAAAAAATTTTGGTAAAAGATGAATCTTTCCGCTTTGGGCTCAACGCTTTTAAAGTATTGGGCGGGAGTTTTGCCATAGGCAGTTACATTGCCGATCGGCTTGAAACGGACATCGATGCCCTGCCCTATGAAAAAATGACCTCAGAGGAGATTCGACAAACCCTCGGACCCTTGACTTTTATTTCCGCAACCGATGGCAATCACGGTCGCGGCGTCGCTTGGACCGTCCGTGAGCTCAAACAGTCTTCGGTCATCTATATGCCGAAAGGCAGTGCCGAAGAACGCCTTGAAAACATTCGTGCAGAAGGTGCAAAAGCCGATATAACGGAACTCAATTATGACGATGCCGTTCGACTGGCCAACCGCCATGCCGAAGAGAATGGGTGGATTTTGGTACAGGACACATCGTGGAAGGGCTATGAAACCATTCCGACATATATTATGCAGGGGTATACCACGACGGCGCTTGAAGCGCTGAAGCAGATGGCGGGGGAAAAGCCGACACACATCTTTTTGCAGGCAGGCGTCGGCTCGTTTGCGGCGGCTGTTACGGGCTTTTTCGCGGCGGTCTACGGCGAAGCGTGTCCGTCCATCACAATTGTAGAACCCAATGAGGCGGCTTGTATCTATGAAACCATGGCGGCGGATGACGGAGAAATACACGCCGTAACAGGGGATATGCGCACCATTATGGCAGGGCTGGCTTGCGGTGAGCCGGTGACTGTGGGTATTGACATTCTAAGGCATTATGCCTCTCATTTTATATCGGGACCGGACTACGCGGCGGCACAGGGGATGCGCGTTCTCGGCGCTCCGCTGAAAGCAGATCCCCGTATTATTTCAGGGGAGAGCGGCGCCGCAGGCGTCGGCATGTTCTACGAAATCATGACGAATCCGGCGCTTTCCGGATGGAAAGAACGCTTAAAATTGGACAGTGACTCGGTCGTGCTGTTCTTCAGCACGGAGGGCGATACCGACAGAACCAATTACCGTCGTATCGTTTGGGACGGCGCTTTTGCACGCCCTTAAATCACCCTGAAAATGCACAAATGAGGAGGATGACGAAAAAAATGAATCAATCAGAGGAAACACATCGACTTGCTCCGGCGGATGAGCAAGCCGTCATCGCGCTTTGCAGAACGCTCGTAAAAGCCAAGAGCTATTCGGGGGAAGAAGGCAATGCGGCAGAGGCGCTCGCCGATTTTTTCAGAGAAAACGGATTTGACGAAGTGATCGTAGATGAGTACGGCAATGTCATCGGAAAAATAAAGGGCAATTTACCCGGCAAAAAGCTGTTGTTTGACGGGCACATTGACACGGTCCCGGTAGGCGATGCCTCAAAATGGAAGCATGCTCCCTTTGAGGCCGAAATCGAAGACGGTAAAATTTACGGAAGAGGAACCAGCGATATGAAAGGCGCAGTGGCGGCCATGGCGTATGCCGCTTCAAAATTTGCGAGAGAAACCGGTCGAATGTTTCCCGGTGAAATTTATGTCGCCGGCGTGGTGCATGAAGAGTGTTTTGAAGGGGTTGCCGCGCGCAGTATCAGTGCCCGCGTCAAACCGGATTACGTCATCATCGGAGAGGCAACGCACTTAAATTTAAAAATCGGACAACGCGGGCGCGGCGAAGTGGTGCTAGAAACCTTTGGTGTACCTGCGCATTCGGCCAATCCGGAGAAGGGCGTCAACGCAGTTTATGCGATGGCAAAACTCATCGCGGAAATCCGAAAAATCATACCGACGGAACACCCCGTTTTGGGCAAAGGCATTCTTGAACTGACCGATATCAAGTCCAGTCCTTATCCGGGTGCGTCCGTAGTGCCCGAATACTGCCGAGCCACTTATGACAGAAGGCTCTTGGTCGGAGAGACAAAAGAAAGCGTTCTGGCACCGATTCAGGCGGTAATTGACCGAGTGTCCGCAGAAGATTCGTCTGTGTCCGCAAAAGTTTCCTATGCCACGGGACACGAACAATGCTACACAGGAGGAGAAATTTCAGGAGAGCGTTTTTTTCCGGGATGGCTTTTCGACCAAGAAGCCCCATTTGTTCAATCGGTCTATTCAACGCTCCTCGGAATGGGCTTTACGCCTGAGATCACGCAGTATAATTTCTGCACAAACGGCAGTCACTACGCAGGAGAAGCTGGTATTCAAACCCTTGGTATGGGACCGTCAGACGAGCGATTGGCACATACCATCGACGAATACATCGAGATCGATCAGCTCATAAAGGTGACGGCGTGCTACGGTGGGGTCATGCGTGCTTTGTTAAAATAAATTAAAAAATTTATTGACTAAATGACCAAATGGTGATATATTTTCTCTATACTTATTTGGTCGAATGATCAAACTGAAAATCAATTAAATATTCGACAAGCCATTACAAAGATGTAGGCACATTCCTTTTAGGAGGGATTGCTCTGCATCTTTTTTTTATTTAAAAGTTGACTGACGAACGCAAGTCGGGAAAGGAAATCACGCTATGGAAGCCTTTTTGAAGATGGAAAACATCACAAAAAAGTTTGGTGAAGTCAGTGCCAATAAAAATATCAATTTCTCGGTTGCCGCAGGGGAAGTTCATACCTTGCTCGGCGAAAACGGCGCCGGAAAGAGCACGCTGATGAACATCCTCATGGGGCTTTATCAGCCGACGGCAGGGCAAATTTACCTGCGTGGGGAACCGGTCAGGATTGATTCGCCGTCAAAAGCCGTCAAGCTGGGGCTCGGCATGGTACATCAACACTTTATGCTCGTCGAGGCCATGACGGTATTTGAAAACATCATTTTGGGCGTTTCTAAAGACCATGCCGTCTTTATTAAAAAAGATCGGATGAAAAAAGAAATTTTGGCACTGGCGGCGCGATACAGTCTGGATGTGGAAATCGATAAGCCGATTACTGAAATTTCAGTCGGTGCCCAACAGCGCGTTGAAATTTTGAAAGCCCTCTACAGAGGTGCAGAATTGCTCATACTGGACGAGCCGACGGCGGCACTGACGGATCTTGAAGTGGAAGGGCTATTCAGGATTATAAGAAAACTGAAAAAGGAGAACAAATCCGTTGTTTTCATTTCACACAAGATGCGTGAAGTGCTTGAAATCAGCGATCGAATTACCATTCTCAGAACCGGAGAGACCGTTAAAACGCTGAAGAAAGAAGAAGCGGATGCCGACGGACTGGCCAATTTGATGATCGGAAAAGAACTGGTATTGAGTGACTACAAGAAAGTGGCGTCATCAAAAGAAAAAGTGGTGTCTTTAAATGGGGTCTGTTATCAAAAATCTTCTAAACACAGTGGGCTCAACGATGTATCTCTGGAAGTGGGCAAGGGTGAAATCGTCGGCATCGCAGGCGTGGACGGAAATGGACAGTCACAACTCGCGCAACTGCTCACAGGTGTCATAGGGCCGGAATCAGGTGAGGTGTTCGTCAAGGCAGAGCGAATTTCCAAATACGCGCCGGAGGCGTTTATTATGAAGAATGTCGCTCATATTCCGGAAGACCGAAACAAGATGGGGCTGATCGGCAATATGACCGTTACGGAAAACCTGATGCTCAAACGATTAAAATCGGATGAAATTTCTTACGGAAAAGGCGCTTTTCTCAGGAGACGCGCCATGAAGCAATCGGCGGAAAAATTGAAAGATAAGTATGATATTCGCTGTGCTTCGACCGAACAGGAAACACGAAATCTTTCGGGTGGGAATCAACAAAAGATCATTTTAGCCCGAGAGCTGGAAGAAAATCCGGATTTGCTCGTGGCGGTACACCCGACGCGGGGGCTGGACATCGGTGCAACGCAATATGTCCACGATGCCATGATTGCCTCGAGAGATAAGGGGTGTGGGGTTGTTCTGATCAGTGCGGACTTTGATGAAGTCCTCAAACTGTCCGATCGAATCGCCGTCATGTTTGAAGGCCGGATCGTCGGCATCTATCCCGGCGAAAATCCACCGATACGCGATATTTCACTGGCGATGGCAGGGAAGGTTGAATAGATAGGAGCGGGCATCATGAAATTAAGAAATCAGATTATAAAGATCATTGTGCCGATTCTGGCCATTCTGTTGTCTTTCCTGATCGGCGGGATTTTGATTGCGGCAATCGGAGGCAATCCCAAAGAAGCGTTTTTGTATCTCTTAAAAGGGGCCTTCGGAAGTAAAGCCAATGTCGGGGAGAGCTTTGTCAAAGCGACGCCGCTTATTTTTACCGGACTCGCCGCGACATTTGCCTATCGCTGTGGGGTCTTCAATCTCGGAGCGGAAGGGCAATTCGTCATGGGAGCGGTAGTCAGTGTATACATAGGTACGACGGTAACCGGATTGCCGGATGCATTGCTCATTACCGTTAGCCTCATCTGTGGGGCTATCACAGGCGGTTTGTGGGGATTCATTCCGGGGATATTGAAAATTTGGCGCGGTCTGAATGAAATGATCGTCAGCATCATGCTCAACTATGTGGCCATTTTATTTATGGGTTATCTGTATTCCGGCCCGCTCCGTGAAGGCAGTGTTCCCCAAACGGCGGCCGTAACGGCGAAATTGATGCGTTTGTTCGGACTCTCGAGAATGCATATCGGAATTGTGATTGCCGTAGTACTCGCCGGTATCATCTACTATTTTATGTTTTATACGGACGGCGGATTTAAGCTCAGAGCAGTGGGACTCAATTCAACAGCGGCCGCCTTTAACGGATTTCCGGTCAACCGTCTGATGATTCTCTCTTTTGTAATTTCAGGCGCAATTGCCGGGCTCGGAGGCAGTGTGGAGCTCCACGGAACGCAGTATCGTCTGATGTCCGGGTTCGGACAGGGATATGGATTTGACGGTGTTGCCATCGCTTTGATCGGGCAACTCAATCCGATCGGGACGGTTCTCGTAGCATACTTGTTTGCGGTGCTTCGCACAGGGGCAACGACCATGCAGGTCGGGACGGGAATGCCGACCTCGGTGATCGATATCATTCAGGCGCTGGTGATTGTATTTGCGGTTGCGGGAAGTGCGTTTGTCAATCTCCCGAAGGTCAGGCAGTTTATTGTCGGTGCTTCTTTCCCCGAAAATCCGTTAAAGCGGAAGAAAAATACGCCGGATGCCATTGAGAAAGGGGTGGGTGAATCGTGACTACCATATGGAATGCAACTTTTATCAGTGAACTTTTACTGTCGATGATTCGAATGGCAACGCCGATCCTGATCGTGGCCATTGCCGAATTGTATTCTGAAAAAGCGGGGCTTGTCAATATCGGACTTGATGGGATTATGGCGTTCGGTTCTCTCGTGGGCTTCCTCGTCAGTTACATTACGGGTAATCCGTATCTGGGTCTTTTCGCAGGGGCTTTCGGCGGAATTGCCATCAATATGGTCTATGCCGTGTGCACCATTCAGCTCGGTGCGGAGCAAATCGTATATGGGATGGCCATCAATATTTTCGCTCCGGCGATTGCTTCTTTCATTTACAAGATTTACTTCGGCATCAGTTCTTCACTGATTTCGGCACAACTGATGAAGCCGTTGCCGATTCCGGTCTTGAGTCATATTCCTTATGTAGGGGACGTGCTTTTCAACCATACGCCGATTGTGTACCTAGCGTATCTGTTGGTTCCGCTGACGTATGTTTTTTTCAACAAGACACGGGCTGGGCTCAATTATACGGCAGTGGGTGAATATCCGAAAGCGGCCGAGTCGCTCGGCATCAATGTTATTCGCACAAAGTACATTGCCAGCATTATCTGTGGTTTCCTCGCCGGACTCGGCGGTGCCTATCTGACGACTTGCTACATCAGCACGTATTCGGACGGCGTTGTCTCAGGGCGTGGGTTCATTGCACTCTCGGCCGTTATATTCGGGCGATGGGCACCGGGAGGGGTTCTCTTGGCCGCATTGCTGTTTGGATTTACCGATGCACTTCAACTCAGACTCCAGGTGCTCAATTCCGGAATGCCGTATCAGTTGCTGGCGATGATCCCGTACCTGTGCACCTTGTTTGTTCTGGCGTTTTTCGGGATTAAGAAAGCGGGGCCGAAAGCCAATGGGAAGCCGTACTTTAAAGAAGAGCGTTAGAGGCGAACCATTCAGGAAGCAATACAGTGAATCATGTATGTGAAAATAATTAAGGTTGACAGCCTTTAATTAGATATTTTAAAATTTAGGAGGAAATACTTATGAAAAGACGAGTAGCCGCTTTATTTCTGGCGATAGCGATGGTTGCCGGTATGCTCGCGGGATGTGGTTCATCGCAAACATCCGCAACGGCTGCCAGCCAAGCGGAAGGGACGACGCAAGCGGCAACGCAGGCGGAGACGCAAGCACCTGATAAGACGTACAAAGTTGCCATGATTTTGGATTCATCCATCGCCGACGGCGGCTGGGGTGCAGCTTGTTACAATGCAATGGTGGCGGCAGCCGCAGAAACCGGATTTGAAACCCAATACACAGACGGACTTGCGACGGCGGATTTTGCGTCGAGCATTCGTTCTTACTGTGACCTTGGATTCGATTTGATTTTTGCACCGGGCAATCAATACTCAGACGCAGTCAAAGAAGTAGCTGCCGATTATCCGGATGTCGATTTTGCACTGCTCAACGGCGTTGTTGAAACAGAAAACATCACGTCGCTTCTGCCGGATGCGGAACAAATCGGATATATGGCAGGTGCGCTTGCAGGATTAATGTCCAAGACAAACAGCATCGGATTCATCGGCGGTTTGGAACTGGACACGACGAAGATGAAACTTGCCAAATATGAAGAAGCGGCAAAAGCGGTCAATCCTGATATTACGGTTTATTCGGCTTATGCGGGATCATTCAGCGATACGGCAAAAGGCATGGAAATTGCCGAATCTATGATTTCTTTAAATGACGTTGACGTCATGTTTGGAGATGCCAGCGCGGTAGACTCCGGTGCGCGTGAAGTCCTCGCCAACTATGAAGACAAGTACGATATCGGGCAGCCCGGTGACTTGCTCGCAACACAAGAATCTACGGTTATTATAGGTAGCGTTGTGACCGACAATGCCCGCATGCTCAAAATCTGCATGGAAGAAGTCATGAGCGGCGAATTCGGAAATAAGACCATTTACGGCAATTTGGAAAACGGCAGTTTGAGCGTCGGTACGTTCAGTGACGCTGTTCCTGAAGACATTAAAGCACAATACCTTGAAATTGTTGAACAAATAAAAGAGGGAACGTTTATTCAGTGATGCTGTTTGTTCCCGAACGGGAGGCAAATTGTAAATGAAAGAAGAGACGTTATCCACCGAAGAGAAAATTGTACAATCCACTCTGGATGTCATTGAAGCGCGCTCAATCAGCGAAACACGGATGCGCTATATTGCGGAGCAGGCGGCAGTTTATCAATCCAATTTACACTACTATTTCAAGTCTAAAAAGGAACTG
>JASUTA010000170.1 GCA_030445805.1 Clostridiales bacterium | reverse complement strand
GCTTCGGCTTGTTCAGCCGTTCGAATGCCGCCGCCGACTTGAATCGGGACATCGACTGCGGCACGGATGGCGTCAATCACTTTCAGATTGACATTATCCCCGTCAAAAGCGCCGTTCAGATTGACGACATGCAGAACCTTGGTTCCTTGTTCCACAAATTGTTTTGCCATTTTCACAGGATCCGAGGCATAAACCGTTGCTTGATTTCGGTCGCCTTTATAGAGCCGCACACAATTGCCGTCTAAAAGGTCGATAGCGGGGTAGAGAATCATGCGTTACCCCCTTTGAGCTCAAAGTAGTCAATCACGCGTTCCAGTATTTTTTTACCGACATAAGCGCTCTTTTCAGGGTGGAATTGCATGCCGGCAAAGGCACCTTTAACGACCATGGCCGGAATGGTTACGCCGTATTCCGTCGTCATGATGACTTCTGCGGGGTCCCAATCCACTAGGGCATAAGAGTGTACAAAGTATACATGGGGTGCATCAAATTCCGTCGGAATTAAAGGATGTTCTTGAGTTGCCGTCAGGGCGTTCCAGCCCATGTGCGGGATCTTGAGATTGGCGTCTGTCGGTTCGAGTTTTTCGAAACGGCCTTTGAAGAGATTGAGCCCTTCACAGAAACCGTCTTCCGAAGAAGACTCATAAAAGAGTTGCATGCCAAGGCAGATGCCGAGTGTGGGTTTTCCCTCTGCAAATCTTTTTTTGATGGCATCTGCCAGACCGCTTGAATTGAGTGCGCTCATGGCGTCTTGAAAGGCGCCGACACCCGGTAAAATTGCAAAATCCGCTTTTTCGACGGTTTCCGGATCGCTTGCGAGTTCGAGTTTAACACCGAGACGTGCAAACGCATTGCGCACGCTTTCCAGATTGCCTACGCGGTAGTCAACAATGACATTCATGATTATTCCTCCTTTAATTCAGGATCGCCTTTTGTAGAAAAAACGATATTTGAGTCGATTGGGGTGAGTGCGATTTCCAGTGCTTTTCCGAGGGCTTTAAAGAGGCCTTCGATCATGTGGTGCGTATTTTCTCCGTAAAGGACTTCTGCATGAAGTGTCGTTCCGGACTGTATGGCAAAGGCATACAGAAATTCATTGAGGCACTCCGTTTCAAATTGGCCGACTCTTTCTTTGAACGCTGGGGCTTTAAAATGCAGAACGCCTCGGCCCCCGACATCCAAAACGACACGGGTCAGACTTTCATCCATAGGGATGTAAGCAGTACCGTATCGGGCAACGCCTTTTCGGTCGTCCAGTGCTTTGGCAAGTGCTTTTCCGAGAACGATGCCGATGTCTTCAACCGTGTGATGGTTGTCGACGTCGAGGTCTCCGTCGGCGTCAACGATGAGATCAAAGCCCGCGAAGTAGGTCAGCAGGGTCAGCATATGGTCGAAAAATCCGATTCCGGTGTTGATTTCAGCTTTTCGTGTGCCGTAAACGTTGAGTTCACAGTGGACAGAAGTTTCTTTCGTGCGGCGTTCCGCAGTGACGGGTGAAATCATGGTGACCTCCTATTTTTTTGAGTATTCGGGATCAAAGCGAATATCGACAGCATAGCGGTGTGCCGTTAAACCTTCGATGGCGGCGAATTGAGCGACGTCTTTATAAACGGATTCGAGTTGTGATTCCGAATAATAAAGGTAAGTCGGACGTTTGATAAAGTCATAAACACCGAGCGGGGAGGCGTATCGTGCCGTGGCGCTCGTCGGCAATGTATGATTTGGTCCTGCGTAATAATCGCCCAGTGCTTCAGGGGTATAGTGGCCGATGAAGATGGAACCGGCATTTGTGATGCGGTCGACAAAATTGCCGGCGTTTTCAAAGGCCAACTCGACGTGTTCTGCCGCGACTGCGTTTGCGGCATCAAAAGCACAGTCCATATCGTCTACGAGGATGGCGTAAAATCCATTTTCAACGGCGACGCGTGCGATCGGTGCACGGGAGAGCTTTTTGAGTGCGGCTTCAATGGCTGTCATAACGCGTTCCGGGAGTGTGGCATCGGTTGTAATGAGGTACAACCCGGCTTGTTCGTCGTGTTCGGCTTGCGCCAAGAGATCGGCGGCAATAAAATCGGGATTGGCGGAGGCATCCGCAATGACGAGGACCTCACTCGGTCCCGCGATCATATCGATGGCAACGTCCCCGAATACATTTTTCTTTGCGAGGGCAACGTATTGGTTGCCAGGTCCGACAATTTTGTCGACGCGTCGAATGCTCTCTGTGCCGTATGCCACTGATGCGACTGCCTGTGCACCGCCGATTCGGTAGATTTCATCGATTCCCAGAAAATCTGCGGCATAAAGAACATAGGGGCTGATATTGCCTTCTTTATCCGGAGGGGTAATGAGGCAGATGTCTTTGACGCCTGCAATTTGAGCGGGAATGGCGTTCATAAGCAGTGTCGACGGATAAGCCGCTTTTCCGCCCGGAACGTAAAGGGCGACACGTGACAGCGGTAAAATGCGTTGCCCGGCGTAGGAACCACTTCCGAGATCGATTTCAAAGCATTCGGGGAGCTGCATGCGGTGAAACCGGCGAATGTTTTCGGCGGCATCTTGAAGAATTTTGCCGATGGATTCGGGAACGGACTTTGCGGCGGCAGAAATTTCATCTTTTGAAATGCGGACGGTATTCGCGCTGAGATCGGTTCCGTCAAATTTTTTGGTGTACTCAAACAGGGCGGCATCGCCGCGGGAGCGCACGTCTTCGATGATTTTTTTTACGGTTTGCTCTGCGTCGGAAGAGAACTTTAAGCGGTTTCTGAGGGCTTTTTCGACGTCATCGAGCGGCTTTTTTCGGTAATCGAGCAGTTTCATACGGGTTCCTCCTTCAATCGGTCAATGAGGCGTTTGATTTCATCGTTTTGTGTTTTGAATGCCACGCGGTTTGCGATGAGTCGGGATGAAATCTGAGTGATGGTTTCATAGACGACCAGATCGTTTTCTTCAAGTGTTTTGCCGGTTTCGACGAGGTCGATGATGAAATCGCTGATGCCGACGATTGGGGCGAGCTCTACAGAACCGTTTAATTTTGTAACGCTTCCGAGCTTTCCGGTTTCTTTGAGATAGTTGCGCGATTGCTGCGGGTATTTGGAAGCGATCGAAACGAAATCGAATCGGTCGAATTCGAGGCCTTTCGGGCCAGCGAGGCACATTCGACATTTCCCGATTCCGAGATCAAGCAGTTCGTAAACGCTGTAATCGCCCTCGAGAAGAACGTCATTTCCCACGACGCCGAGCTGTGCGACGGATCGCTCAACGTAAGTGGGGACATCGTCGGCTTTAACGAGAATCAGAGCGATCTGATCGGTTGAATCCCGGACGACCAGTTGTCGTGAATTGAGGTCCGGAAAGGTGTAATCCAATGCTTCCAGCATTTCTATAAATTTTTTTGAAACTCTTCCTTTTGAGACGGCAATGATCAGCATGAAACCTCCTAGTGAATAGACGACAGCTCTGCGTCGCGAGCCAGTGTGTTTAAAAGTTTTTCGGGAGACGTTTTGTAAGTGGTATTGTCTCTCTGGTCGATGACTTTCAGCGTGTCTCGGTCCATTTCAAGAATCATTCGGGTACTGCTGAAAAAGTTGCTCTTATACAAAGTAAACAAGTCCTTGGAGAGGGCATTGCATTTGACCACATAGCCACGATTTCTGAGGGCATCCGCCAGATCGAAAGCTTCGTAAACGGCCGATTCCGTGTAGACGATGGAAAAATCGGTTTTGGATTTGGGTTTTCCTGCATTCATTTGCATCACCTCCAGGATGTTTTTAATGTGGAGTGCGGCGCCGCACGCGTAGAGTGACGTTCCGAAAGGATTGTCATATCGACCGCCCGATAAAACGGATTTTCCTGTTTCATGAGCGTAAAATTTGTACACCGTGCCTGTGTAGTAGGCCTGTTGATTTGAAAAGCTGAGGTCAACAGAAATCTGACATTGCTTTTCTGCATCCGGCATCATGCGATTGATCAGTTCTACCAATCCTTCTATGCGATCCAAGGCCTGTTGCATGCGAGCGTTTTGCGCATATTGTCGGCCGCGTTTTAAAACGGTTTCCGGGTCACCGAAGAGCAGTGGAATTTCAAGGAGTGCGGCTTCCAGTTCCGGAGAAAGTTCAAGGGTGCGGCACAGGGCGTTTAATTCAGGGATGTTTCGATTTTCTACGAGTCTGAGTATTTTTTCGCGATTGCCGTTTTCAAGAGAGAGCATATCAATCAGACCGTGGAGATAATTGACTTCTCCGATATCGATTTTCAAAGATCGGACACCGAGGGATTCCAGTAGGGTTCGACCTAAATGCACGATTTCCGCGTCGCTTCCGATGGAACCGTCTCCGTAGCATTCATAGCCGCCCTGAAGGGTTTCCTCAATGCCGTATAGGGATTGCTTTTCCATGGACAAGACGGTAGTCGTGTAAAAATAACGTGTAAATCCGCTGTTTTCAAACGGAATTTGGCTGGCATGACGGGTTACCAAAACGGTGGGGTCATGTTTCGCAAGCAGAATTTCACCGGTCGGTGCAACGAGTTTAACCCGTTTTTCCGAAAGTCCTGCTCCGGCTTCCGAAAAAGGCGACAGCGTCTCGGGATAAAATCGTTCGTAGCCGTAGGGTTCGGCAAATTGCTCCAGCGCGTTGAAAATGTCGGTTACTTCCGAAAAGGCGTTAACTTTGACGTCGAGCATATTTTCCTCCAAAAAATAAAAATCATGCAGATGAGCGAACATCTGCATGATTGATTTTTTTTATTCAACCACCGTCAGATGCAAGCCCTGAAACTGAAAATAGAGCTTGCAATCCGCGGTATATTTCCCGGTTACAAACCCTCTAACGGTGATGGTGATGGAATTGTACGGTTAAAACAGCAATATAAAGACTCATAACCTGAACCATCCTAATCAAACTTAGCTTTCAAAAAAATAACTTTTGTCCATATTAGCATATTGATACAGGACTGTCAACGGGAATTCCGAATTTTTAGAAATGAATATTAAATAAATTTTATAAATACGCGGATTTTCTTAAACTCAACGGAGATATTTGATATAATATTTCAGATACAAAAGAGGAGTGACCAAATGAAAGATCATGCCAGACAATTGGTACTTGAAATATTGGGAGAAATAGACGGAGAGCAAATGTTCTCACATGTTCTGCTCCAACGCACTT
>JASUTA010000169.1 GCA_030445805.1 Clostridiales bacterium | reverse complement strand
AGAAACTGCAAATAAAGTGGCCAACGACCCAAAAATAGCATCTGTTAAACCGTATGGGCCAAGTAAATTCGCAATAAAGCATCCAATCACCAATCCTGGCAAGTTTAATGGGTCTATAAACGCCAATAATACCATTAGTTCAGAAACGCGGAATTGAATCGCCTGATAACTTAAAAAGTAAAGCGCCAGGGTTAAAACGGTGTAAATGGCTGCAACCATTGCCGTTCTAACTAAAAATTTTGTTTTCATTTGTTTCACCCTCCATTTATATTTTTGTCTTTAAGGGCTCATGAAACATCGGTAAAATGCATTAAAAAAGCCCCCAAATGCATTTGGGGGCAAAAATACAAATATAGCCCCTTGTTTTTTATAGTGGGTACCAAGGAAACACTCTTAAAGACTAAATTAGTATAGCACATTTGCTCAAAAAATCAAGCGCAGTTATTTCAGTTTATAAGAAATACACAAACATCATACTTTCAAAGCAACGTCTCTCCCCAGATCTCCTTTGTAGCGGTCCAAAATCGGAACGACTTGATTTTCAATAAAGGCATCCACTTGTTCCGGAGAACGACCGATATAATCTGCTGGGTTCAGCAGGACATCGATGTCCGACTCTGAAAGGTTAAAAATCGGATCCGAGACAATTCGTTTGAGCAAATCATTATCTAGGCCATCGGCTTTGACACGCTGTCCGGCAGCCATTGAATGTGTGCGAATGGCTTCATGAAGTTCCTGGCGATCGCCCCCCTTCTTAACGGCTTCCATGATAATATTTTCGGTTGCCATAAAGGGCAATTCTGCTTCTACGTGCTTACGGATAACTTTTTCATAGACTACCAATCCTGAAGAAACATTGTTGGCAATATCTAAACATGCGTCAATTGCAAGAAATCCTTCCGAAACAGCCAATCTTTTATTGGCACTGTCATCGAGCGTTCTTTCAAACCATTGGGTTGCCGCGACCAACTGCGGGCTCGTACTCAAGGACATAACGTATTTTGCTAAGGACGCGATGCGCTCACTCCTCATGGGGTTACGTTTATATGCCATTGCCGAAGAACCGATTTGACTCTTTTCAAAAGGTTCTTCCAATTCTTTGAGAGATTGCAACAATCGAATGTCATTGGTCATTTTATGCAGTGATATGGCAATCCCACCGAGTACGTTAAGCACTTTTGCATCGTATTTTCGCGTATAGGTTTGCCCGGTAACCGGAAGAACTGAATCAAAGCCCATCTTTTTAGCAACAGAATAATCCAGTTGGACGACTTTTTCATGATCTCCATCAAATAGATTGAGAAAAGAAGCTTGAGTCCCCGTTGTCCCCTTTACCCCTCTCATTTTAAACTGGTCAATTAAAATTTCAACATCTTCAAGATCCATTACGAGGTCCATCAGCCACAGCGTTGCCCGCTTTCCTACTGTTGTCAATTGTGCAGGCTGAAAATGTGTAAATCCGAGCGTGGGAATATTTTTTGTTTCATCCGCAAATTTTGAAATTTTATCAATTAAAACAGCCAGCTTTTTAGCCACTAATTTGAGTCCTTGGCGCATGACAATCAAATCCGTGTTGTCACCGACATAAGCGCTTGTTGCTCCGAGATGAATAATCGGCCTCGCAGACGGGCATTGTTCACCAAATGCGTGAACATGAGCCATAACGTCGTGTCTGAATTTTTTTTCATATTCTGCCGCTTTTTCAAAATCAATATCTTCGATATGTGCTTTCATCTCATTGATTTGAGCATCGGTTATCGGCAATCCAAGTGCCTGTTCCGATTCTGCCAAGGCAATCCAGAGTTTTCTCCATGTAGAAAATTTATTCATCGGTGAAAAAATTTTAAGCATTTCCTCACTTGAATAGCGCTCAACAAGCGGATTTTGATAAATTTCATGCATATTTCAAGCCTCCTAAGTTTATAACGAAACAAAAACCGAACATTCATCTATAAATCAATAATATTATACGAATGTCCAAGTAATATTATAGTATACTTTACGCCCCTTTTAAATGATTTATCCTGTAAAATTTAAAAAAATTCATAAAAAAAAGGAGCTTTCGCTCCCCTTTTTACATCATTTTAAGCACTAAGGACTGGATATTGAAAATTTATCTAGGTTGTACGATCAGCTTGATTGCCGTACGTTCTTCGCCGTCGATAATAATATCTGAAAAAGCCGGAATACAAATTAAATCAATCCCAGAAGGAGAAACAAAACCTCTTGCAATGGCAATTGCTTTGATGGATTGATTAATTGCACCCGCACCCACAGCTTGAATTTCAGCACTACCATGCTCCCGGATAACACCGGCGAGGGCACCGGCAACTGAGTTTGGATTGGATTTTGACGATACTTTCAAAACTTCCATATTGAATTCCTCCCTATTTGAGTATGTTTTTTTGCACGATGAGCTTGATCGCTGTTCGACCTTCGCCGTTGATTTGAACTTCGGTAAAAGCGGGGATAAACATTAAGTCGACACCTGCCGGAGCCATAAAACCTCTGGCAATGGCAATGGCTTTGACAGCCTGGTTTAAAGCACCTGCTCCAATTGCTTGAATCTCGGCACTTCCCCTTTCGCGAATAATACCGGCAAGGGCACCGGCAACAGAGTTTGGATTAGAGCCTGTTGCCACTTTTAGCACTTCCATAGACAAAATCCTCCTTAGCGCATCCTCCAGAGCTATTAATATAAAAAATATACCCTATGTATTTAAAGTTAAACAGTTCTTATTTTTCTGGGAAAAAAAATAATTTTTTACAGTTGACAAAAAATTAAAAAGAAGAATCCATAAATGAATTCTTCTTATTTTCCGTAATAACTCTATGTTTATAATTACTTTGCATAATCGATTACTCTGGACTCTCTGATAACATTTACTTTTATCTGTCCAGGATAATCCAATTCCGCTTCGATTTTCTTGCTGATTTCTCTCGCCAACAAGAACATATTGTCATCACTGATTTTTTCCGGAATGACGACAACTCGGACTTCGCGGCCCGCTTGAATTGCAAATGATTTTTCAACCCCATCATAGCTGTTGGCAATTCCCTCAAGTGCTTCAAGCCGTTTAATATACGTATCCAAGGTTTCGCGTCTTGCTCCAGGTCTCGCTGCAGATAAAGCATCTGCTGCCGTTACAAGAACTGCTTCAATGGATTCCGGCTCGTAATCCCCGTGGTGTGTACACATTGCGTTAATAACCGCTTTTGACTCACGGTATTTCTTGAGAATCTGCATTCCAAGATCGATATGAGTTCCCTCTTGGTCATGATCAACGGCTTTTCCGATGTCATGCAGTAACCCCGCACGTCTCGCTACTTTAACGTCTGCGCCGAGTTCAGCAGCCATCAGGCCTGCCAAGTGAGCAACTTCAATCGAGTGTTTCAATACATTTTGACCGTAACTTGTTCTGTACTTCAGTCGTCCGACGAGTTTTACAAGTTCCGGATGTAAATTGTGAATGCCGACTTCAAACGTTGCATTCTCCCCTTCGGTTTTGATTAATTGATCAATTTCTTTTTTAGACTTTTCAACCATCTCTTCAATGCGAGCCGGATGAATTCTTCCATCGATGATCAACTTTTCAAGTGCGACTCTTGCAATTTCCCGACGAATCGGGTCAAATGAGGATAAGATAACTGCTTCCGGTGTATCATCAATAATTAAATCAACTCCGGTTAATGTTTCAAGTGCCCGTATATTACGGCCCTCTCTTCCGATAATTCGGCCCTTCATCTCGTCATTTGGTAAATTAACGAGGGAAACAGTCGTTTCGGCAACATAATCAGCAGCACATTTTTGAATCGCATAAGCCAAAACATCTTTTGCTTTTTTGTTTGCTTCTTCTTTAGCCTTGTTTTCAATTTCTTTGATGAGAACAACAGAGTCGTGTTTGACTTCCTTTTCGACATCTGCTAAAAGTTGGCTCTTCGCTTCTTCAATTGTTAATTCCGAAATGCGCTCAAGTTCTTTAATTTGGTTTTCATAGAGCGCTTCCGCTTCTGCCTCTCTCGCTTCAATCGAACGCAATTTAGTAGCCAATTTTTCTTCTTTAGACTCTAAATTAGCAGATTTTCTATCCAACGCTTCCTCTTTTTGAAGATTTCTGCGTTCTAATTTCTGAATTTCTGCACGACGCTCTTTGGTTTCACGATCGATTTCTTTTCTTATCTGAAGCGATTCTTCTTTAGCCTCGAGAACCTTTTCCTTCTTCACGGATTCAGCGGCTTTTAATGCTTCAGCGACAATTTCTTTTGCCTTAAATTCTGCGCTTAATATGGCTTTTTCAGCAGTATTTTTTCTGAAGACGTATCCAATTCCGAATCCAATGACAGCAAGGATCACACTAATGACGATCACATAAATCACTGGTATCGTTATGTTGTTCACCCCCTTACTTAAATGATAAGACCAGCGTGCTGGTCTTGAAATTATTACTATATAGGTCAGTTGACTTATACAATTTATTTTATAATTTTTTACGAAGCCTGTCAAGATACATGACTGTCTATGGACGGTATATGTCGCCAAATTTATACAGTTAAAACAATAAAAAAAGAGCAAAGTACGGAACCTTTTGCTCTTTTTCATACATTTTAGTTTTACAAAATTCTAAATGTCAATTTGTGCACCCTTTATAACGCTTTCTCACAGAAAAACAAATTTATAAAAATCAAACATCAGACATCGGATCCCTGAGGTTCTGCTTCCAGATGATACAAAACACGAATTTGATGTTCCAGCACATCGCAAATTTCGGGATTTTGTTTCAAATATTCTTTCGCATTTTCTCTACCCTGCCCGATTTTGTTGCCTTCATAGCTGAACCAAGATCCGGATTTTTTTATAATATCCGCTTCGGCGGCAACATCGAGAATACTTCCGACTTTTGAGATTCCCTCACCATAGAGAATATCAAATTCTGCTTGCTTAAAAGGTGGCGCGACTTTGTTTTTAACAACTTTTACGCGTGTACGGTTTCCGATGACTTCCCCATCCCGTTTAATAGAATCGATGCGTCGCACGTCCAATCGAACAGAAGCGTAAAATTTGAGGGCGTTCCCACCGGTGGTCGTTTCCGGGTTACCAAACATAACACCGATTTTCATACGCAATTGATTGATAAAAACAACCGTACAATGTGATTTATTGATGACGGCAGTCAACTTTCGGAGCGCTTGTGACATAAGGCGCGCT
>JASUTA010000023.1 GCA_030445805.1 Clostridiales bacterium | reverse complement strand
TTCCAACACCCGGGAGCCATGAAGTCGTTCCGTCAAGCCAATTGGTAAATGAGGTGCCGTTCCAGATCACACTGTGGATATGGAATGCATTTGGCGCAGAAAAGTTATTTTGACTTGCATTTCCTCTTAAAAAGGTTCGCAATTTGTTGTTGCTTCGCATTCCGATAATAAACGGTGATATATTGCTTGCATTGCCGGCTTTGGCAATAAAAGCCGAATCTGCAGTCGTCGTAGCCTGTGTTGCAATAAATACGGAAAAGCGGTCTGAATCGGCAAATAAATCCACATCCCCGCCGTCATCATTCCCGGCATCTTGCAAAACTTGATGTCTCAATCCTTTTAAAAAGTCATTTCCATCGTATGAAATTGAGGAAAATCCATTTTGTACATTAAAAGCAAATCTCGGTCTGTTTGCATCGCCGGCATCTTGTATGAAGTTATTGCCGTTTCCGGAGACGTCTTCCCATACCGTCACATATCTGCCCGTATTTCTTTGAACCGTATCGGCAAGGCTCGCATCCAGATGAAGAATGATTCCGTCAGGAAGAATATCAAAAGAGGTCACAGAAATGGTGCAAGTCGCAACATATCCACCCTGTTCTGTGGTCACCGTGATTGTCGCAGTGCCTCTTCCGACCGCTGTGACAAGTCCTGCATCCGTGACGGTCGCTACAGCCGTATCACTTGAAGCCCATGTCACATTTTGATTTAAAGCATCTGCCGGTTCTACCGTCGCCGTCAACTGAACGGTTTGGTCAATTTCCAAATCAGCGGATGCCGGAGACACGGAAACACCCGTCACAACCGGAACAATGGTAACCGTCAGAGTCATCGTCTTGGTAGGATCGGAAATCGCGGTTCCAATAAGCGTAACCGTTCCCGCACTGCTTGTATCAATCGCACTCCCACCGTTATCCCAAGTGACCGGGACATATCGATCCACACCTGTAACCATTTGTCCCAAAACTGAAGTCGGTGGTGTGTAAGAAGACCCTACATCTACAGAAACATTCATATCATAGAGTGAACTGACTTCAAGCGTTTCACTTTCTTGCTTGTATTTTTGATCGAAATAGTCATTGACCGCCACATCATTGGGCAGGCTGTCGTAGATGACACATTCCGAAATTTCTATATCGTCACTTCCAAAGAGAAAAGCATCGCTGTCAGAATCATAATCCGCCACGAGAATTTGCCAGTTGTCACCGATGCTTCCGGTGGTGGCGTCCGGAATGGTAAACGTCGTACTGCCGTTTGTAAAAATCGTCGTTCCGGGAAGTCCCCGAACGACCGCATAAACATATAAATGTGACCCGTTTGTGCCCTGACCGGTGATTTGGATATCCGAAGCCGAAGAAAACTGAACATAGCGCGCATTGAACGTACTGCCTACCGGCATATCATAAAGTGTCGGACGCCGAGTCGAACTCGTCGGGGCACCATACTGATCCGGATAAGCATTTCCAAAAATTGAAGAGAGATCATACCATCTGAGCACTTGTGTTTCGTCATACACCATTGCCGTATTGTACGGATCAATGTAAGAAGCATCTAAATGCATGATGAGATGATCTGTATCCGTCAGCCCCGAAACAAAAACGGGGTCACTCCAGCTTTTGACACCCAGTTTCCCAGATTTTGCCGCCGGTGTTGCCACAAAAACAAGATGCCGTCCGGCATATTGTGAAAGATCGTCTAAAGTGTCTCCCGTCTCATCCGCCAATAAAATAAAATCGTACGGGAAAACCGGATATTTTGTACCCAAATCTTCTTCTGCCACTTGTTCCTGATAATGGAATGTAGAATCATTGCCCTCAGGAACGGGAATATTGAATCCCGGTACCGACACATACCACTGGTAAACATTGACCATCCAATCATGGATTGTCGCCGGGTCATTTTCATAAGTTCCTTCAACGTTATTTTCAGCCAGCGGATAGGCATTATAAATTTCCAAGACGTCACGTCTCAAATCTGCGTTGACATTAAAAATTTGAAGTTCCTCTAACTCCGGAAGTCTGGAGTCCGAAACGAGCGTATAGTAATCCACGCCGTTAAAAACATTTGAAATCGGGACATAACTGACCGTAACGCCACCATTGTCCGCACTGAAAAGCGTCATTGTTGAAAGACTTTCCGTACCCGCATCGATGCCTTGCTTAATGTTTTCTATCTCAATTTCAATATCTTCCTGTGCTAAAAATGAGTCTCTTGTAATTTCTCTGGTCTGTTTTAAAAAAGCGAGGTTATTGGTGAGCGCAGGTAAAAACCCGATAGCTACAATACCGATAATAGCTATCGCGACGATCACTTCTACTAATGTAAACCCTTTTCGTTTGCGCATGTGCGCTCACCTCCGATTGGTCTTCGAAACCTGTTGCTCTAATTTTGAATTTGCGGTCCCATGACAACCCAAAGTTCTGCCATAATGTCATTTGCAATCGTTGAAAATACTTCACTTAAATCAAAGTCATCACTATAGAGATAAATGGCTTGTGCATCCGTTGAACTTCCGATGACACCAACGCCACCCGCAACGTCCGATGCGTATCCGATGACATAAGTCTTGATGCTCGCATCTTGAATCAACTGCCCAATCATCTGAACATAGGGATCTCTATTACCATTGTCCGAAAAAATGTAACCGACAGGGGCACTGGCCGGCCAATCATTTGCCGACACTTCGCCTTCTCCGCTGTACCGAGTCCCGTCTACCACATCAACATTTATATAGGAACCGCTCCACCAATCCCAAACGGTTTCAGTGTGTGATCCTGTAACAACATTGGTTTCGTAATTGGTCTCCCCATCAACCAGAATAATCATATAATTGTACTGATCTGTGTCAGCGCTATATCCATTATCCACAGGAACAAAGTTTTCATGTGCATAATAAGCCTGCCTCATGCCATCACCGGTGTTCGTATTGCCGTTCGGTGTCAGGGAATTGACCAGCGTCGTCAGAGCGGTTTCCTCTGTCTGCGAATTGTAAAACGTATTCGTATCGTACCCGGATTCGGTGTACATGTTTGCATCATAGCTAAACGGAACAACGGCTACCTCTATATTTTCTTCGGCGGCAAATTGTCCGATAATGCCACCGGTTGTCCCATCTCCGATCAAAGCCTCTTTTAGTTTTGTAATCTTTCGTTCGCTGTCATTCCAAGTATAATATCCTTCCGGTGTTCGGGACATACTTCCCGATGTGTCGAGGACAAGTGTTATCGTTGCCACTTGAGAGACACCGTCACCATAGGTATCCCCATCAAATCGATAAGCGATGGCTACCGAAGGATCCGATAAAGTGCCCTTATCGACAATCTGAATGGCATTCAGCGCCTCTATTTCCGAAGAAAAAACAATCCGCTCAGCCGTAGGCACAAGATTTCCGCTTCCGTCTTCTTCCGCATAATACGCCGTAATCGTAAATTTCAAAAGGCGGTCATTGACATCCGTTGCACCGTCACCCAGTGGGTCTTCATCCTTTTGAAAATTGAGTTCGTAGTAAATATTGTCCTGTGCCGGTACAATAACCGTTTCATCATGTGCTCCGGTAGAGGCATTATAGGTATATTCTATAATTTCCCTGCCATCCGGAGATACCGAAAAGTAAGTCCAATCCGGATCCATGCGCGCCACACTGTCAACAAAACTCTCGGGTACGGCAAAGACGGCTTTGGAATAGCGAACCGTGTTGGATACTTTGTCGGTTGCCAGTCGAATTGCCGATTGGAGGGTATAATCTTCCACCGTTTGCTGATGCGCGCGCATCGCTACGGTAATCATGTTGGCACTGATGGCCACGATGATTCCGAAAAGTGCAATGACCACAACCAGCTCCACTAAAGTTATGCCTTTTAACGACTGTTTTCTTTTCATAAGCCCTCCCCTCCTCAATTGGTTATGGACTCTCGGACAATATGGTCGAGATTGTCCGGATTAATACGCATAATAGACGTTGCCGACATCGGGCTGTCGCTTAAAGACCCCACAGAAGTAATGCGCACCCAAACGTCCTCATCAATGGTGACGCTGTCAATCGTCACGGTCGCCGTTCCGATCGGGTTGGACGCATTCGGGATACTGATTGTATCGGTTATGGTTTTTGTATCGTCTGCCGCAAAAGTTTCGATATATGGCGCCCCGCCTTGATCGGCCATAAGTGCCGCATATCCGAGGTCTACTCCCGAAAGCGCCACATAATAGGCCCTGATTCGATTCTCTTGATTGACTGCTTCCAGTGTATCCTGACGCGAGAGGAACAGAGCCGAACTGGTCAAAATGGTAACCATTAAAAACAAAATCAGTGCCCAAATCATGGTCACACCGCTGTCATCTATAAGAAAGCCTCTCTTAAATCTCGTTTTTTTCTGCATATGCTCTCGCCTCCTTTCTCGCGCACTCTGAGAGAGCGGTGTTTAAACACCACTCTCTCAGATGGCGCGAGCGCCATCTGAATCAACAATTAGTCTGCATTACTCCATCCAGTTGTTGCAGTTTCAGCGGCTTTAACCGTTACAGTTCTACTTCCTGCATCACCAGCAATTGTTATTTCCCATCCAGCTGTAGTTGCATCATACTGTTGTGATTCTGGAATTTCAGCTAAATATTGAGGAACAATAGCTGCTTTTATCTCTGCAGCTGTAGGAGCAGTATCTCCTTGTAAATCCAGGTCGCCATTCGCTTCCGCAATTGAAATAGCTGATTGAATTGTTCTTTCCGAACCCTCATCAGCAGAAACTTTGGCATTATCTGTAAATCCGCCTAACCTCGGAATTGCCACTGCTGCCAAAATAGCGAGAATTGCGATAACAACGATCAGTTCGATGAGGGTGAACCCGCCCTTTCTTTTCTTCTTAAGTGATTTCATCATTTTCCCTTCCTCCTAAACTTTTTTTAGTAATAATAAATGATGTATGTTTACGCCGCCTTCCTATGCCACTGTCGAGTACATATCAAACATCGGCAACAACATGGAAATGACGATAAACCCAATAATAAGCGCCATGACGACAATCATAGCCGGTTCAAGAACCGAAATCATCCGCTGAATGGCTTCATCCAGCTCGGCGTCATAATAATCCGCCGTCTTGTCCAGCATCTCTTCGAGCGCACCGGATTCTTCCCCAATCCCCACCATTGAAACCATCATCGGCGGAAAGACCCCGACGCGTTTGAGAAGCAAACTGAGGCTGGCACCTTTTTTTATGTCTTCCGAAACCTGACCGATTCCGTCAATGACAACTTGATTCCCCGTAACGCTCGCGGATGTTTCAAGCGCCTGTAAAATCGGAATACCGCTGGCGAGCAATGTCGCAAGGGTACGCGTAAACCGGGAAGTTGCAATCTTGGCAATCGAAACTTTGATAATCGGAATACTGAGCTTGATTTTGTCGACAACACGTCTGCCGTCCACCGTTGCTGTAAACCCTTTAAAAGCGATGACAAGAATAGCAATTCCGGCAATGAAGAGGTACCAATACCCCTTTATGGCATCGCTGATCGCCAGCAAAATTCGCGTCGGAAGCGGAATGGTTCCTCCGGATGCCACAATCATTCCGGTAAATGTCGGCAGAATAAATGTGAGCAGGAAAACCACAACAACCGTTGCCACAATCGACAATATGAGCGGATAGATCATGGCCCCCCGTATCTTTGCATTGATCTTATTTTCTTTTGTATAATGCTCACTCATACGGTCGAGAACGTTATCGAGATTACCGGTGAGTTCGCCGGATTCGATCATGCCGACGAGCAGATCCGGAAAAACCTTCTTGTGGCGCTTCATAGCCGTCGATAACACGTCCCCTTTTTGAACATCGGTGGCCATTTGACGAACCGTTGTCTTAAGCGTCTTGTTATCGGATTGATTGGCCATGACATCCAGTGCCGTGATCAGAGGCATCCCGGCGTTAAGCATGGTATGCATTTGTTTGCAGAAAACGGCAAGATCTTTCGTCTTCACTTTTGGCTGAAAAATATCAAGTTCCCCGACGTCTTTCCCTTTTTCTTCTTCCACTTCGATTCGAACCGGTGTATGGCCTTTAGAGCGAATCATCTGTTCAATTTCGCCCTTGCTCTCTGCGCGATAAATCGCTTCTACAACGCGTCCGCGGAGGTCAATCTCCTTGCATTTGTACACATTTACCATTGGCTCCCCCTATAAATAGCCCAATTGCTTGTTGAGCATATCAATATCAATTGCATATTTTTTGAGTGTGGCCTGATCGATGACTCGATTCTTGTAAAGCGTCATAAGCGAAGCATCCATCGTCTGCATACCGACAGCACTCCCCGTTTGAATAACAGTCTGCATTTGATGGGTTTTCCCTTCCCGAATCAAATTCCGGATGGCGTTTGTGGCAACCATTACTTCAAACGCCGCTACGCGTCCGGTTCCGTCTGCTTTCGGCATAATTTGTTGCGAGATCACCGCTTCCAAAACAGAAGCGAGTTGTATGCGAATTTGCTGTTGTTGGTGCGGTGGAAAAACATCTATAATTCTGTCTACTGTTTTTACCGCACCGATCGTATGTAACGTCGAAAGGACAAGATGCCCCGTTTCCGCCGCTGTAATGGCGGTCGCCATTGTCTCAAGATCACGCATTTCGCCCACCAGTATGACATCCGGGTCTTGCCTGAGTGCTGCTCTAAGGGCGTTCGCAAAGCTTTTCGAATCATTTCCGATTTCCCTCTGATTGACAATACTCTTGTCGTGTTTATGCAGGTATTCAATCGGATCCTCAATCGTCATGATGTGATCATTTCGATTTTTATTCATGTAATCAATCATCGCCGCCAGAGTGGTTGATTTACCACTCCCTGTCGGCCCGGTTACAAGAATCAATCCACGCTGTTTCTGCGACAATTCTTTTAATATGGAGGGCAACTTTAATTCTTCCATCGTGGGAATCGTCAGCATCACCACGCGCATTGCCATACAGTAACTGCCCCTTTGCATATAGACATTGACACGGAATCGTCCGAGTCCGGGATGAGAATACGATAAGTCCAATTCCCCATTTTCTTCAAAAGCGGCAATTTGGTCTTTTGTCAGAATTTCTCGAATGAGTATTTTCGTATCTTCAGGCATCAATTTTTGTTCACTCATGCGTATCAGTTTCCCGTTAACCCGCATAATAGGCGGAGAAGCTACTGTGATATGAACATCCGACGCCCCTGCATCAATCGCTTGTCTGAGAATTTCGAGTACATTCATCCCTTTACCACCTTGTCATTATTCATCATAGGAATACGTTATTCTGAGCATTTCTTCCGTCGTCGTAACCCCTTTTAAAACCAATTCCCGACCGGTTTCATTGAGCGTACGCAATCCTTTTTCTCTTGCCGTTTCTCGGATAGCGTCTATGCTCTCTCCAGCGGCAATCATGTTGCGAATATCGCGGTCCAATAAGAGCACTTCATGAATCGCCGTCCGCCCCATATACCCCGTATGATTGCAGGAGTTGCATCCTTCTCCTTTATAAAGCGTCAAGGGTTCACCTGAATGAACATGCAAAGCGTGATGTTCCTCTTCCGAAGCAGTGTATGCTTTTTTGCATTTCGGACAAATGCGTTTGACAAGTCGCTGTGCCAAAATACCAACTACGGAAGATGAAAGCAAGTAACTTTCAATGCCCATATCTTCCAGTCTCGAAATGGAACTGACGGTATCATTGGTATGCAAAGTGGACAATACGATATGACCTGTAATCGCGGCCCGAACAGCAATTTGGGCTGTTTCGGGATCCCGTATTTCACCGACCATGATAATGTCCGGGTCTTGTCTCAAAATCGATCTGAGCCCGGATGCAAAGGTCAGCCCTGCTTTTTGATTGACCTGAACTTGATTGATGCCTTCCAATCGATATTCAACCGGGTCTTCAACTGTAATGATATTTTTATTGATTTGATTCAATTCTTTAAGGACAGAATAGAGTGTCGTCGTTTTCCCACTCCCCGTCGGCCCTGTTACCAAGACAATGCCTTCCGGCACTTTGAGCATTTTTTCAAGAAGTTTGAGGTTGTGTTCCGTAAACCCAAGGTCTTCTTTTCTCACAACCAGGCTCCCGCGATCCAACAAGCGAATAACTACTTTTTCGCCGTAAACCGTCGGTAAAACCGAAATACGCATATCGATTGCAGTACCCTCAATCGTGGTTTCAACGCGACCGTCTTGCGGAATGCGTTTCTCTGAAATATTCATTTTCCCCATGATTTTAATCCGGGTGACTATGGCCGAATGGGTCGCCTTGGAAGGCGTCATCACTTCATTGAGTTCCCCGTCGATTCGATACCGGATGCGGACATTCCTTTCAAACGGTTCAATATGAATGTCACTGGCCTTTGCACGAACAGCCTGCGAAATGATTGTATTGACCAGCCGAACCATCGGCGCATTGGCTACGTCCGCATCTTCCTCTTCGGAAAAAGCGTCCACCTCTTCCAGCCCTGCCTGCATTCGATATTCTTCAGCCGCGCGTTCCGCTCGTTCCGTCGAATCGTAATATCGGTTGATCGCTCGGACAATATCTTGCGTTGCACACATAACCGGCACTACCTGAAGGCCCGTAATCAGGCGAACATCATCCTGCGCCAACATATCCAGAGGATCAGCCATGGCAATCGTAAGTGTGTTTTTATCAATCCGAATCGGAATAATCGTATACTTTCTTGCAATATTCTCTGCGATCAATTTCGGTACCTTTGGATCTATATAAATCGTGTTGATATCCACAAAGGGAATGTCAAATTGTTCTTCCAAAACCTTAAAAAGTTGCCCTTCCGTCAACCATTCTTGAGAGATGAGTACCGCTCCCAGCTTTTGACCGGATGACTTTTGAAGCTCGAGTGCCTTTTCGAGCTGTTTTGTCGTAATTATGCCATCTGCTACGAGAAGATCGCCCAGTCTCTTTTTCTGTTTCATCATTTCTGTCCCTTCTCCCCAAAATTTATACGGATCCATGCATCTGCTTGAGTCGTTTTATATCTGTTTTAGTACTTTATTCCTACCCATAAAAAGATAATGACATCATTTTTATAAATGAAGCAATAAAAAAACTGCAGTCAAAAGAAACTGCAGCTGAACCGTCATAGCCTTTGGCCTTAGACATCTGGCTTTGCGCCCTATTTTTTCAAATAGTTTGCCCTTAAAGTTATGAAAAAAATATATTCCAATATTTACTGATTATAGTATAAACGCATTCGTTTGTAAATGACTGCCGGCAACTTTAACGTGGTTTTTTCATACCCTTAACCAAAAATCCACTGCAGGATTTCAGAACCGTAAATTGAAGAAACAAACGCACCTACCGCAATAAAGGGACCAAACGGAAATTCGGTGTGCCGACTTCCCTTTCGAAAAAGAAGCCACGCCAGCCCCAGGAGCCCTCCTAAGACTGATGCAATCCACAAACTCAAAAATGAAAGATGCCAGCCCAGAAACGTACCAATAACAAGATAGAGCTTCACATCTCCCATGCCTAACCCACGCGAGCCGCTAATCAGTCCACTGACAAGTGAAAATGCCAAAAGCAACAAAGTCGGTATAAGCATGCCTTCCAAAATAGAGAACCAATCACCGGAATAGACTGTGTAAAAGTCTAATAGAATGCCTGCAATCGGCAAAATGCCTAAAATCAATCCGGCCACAATCAAGGGATTCGGAATACGCCGATGATCTAAATCCACAAAGGCCACCACAATTAAAAGGGCCGAAAAAATCCATAAGACTAAAGTATCATATGAAAATCCATTTTTCAGAAAAACCCAAAAGAACACGATCCCTGTCAGCAGTTCGATGCCCGGATATCGAAATGAGATGGGCGCCCTACAGACCTTGCAACGGCCACGCAGTGCTAAAAAGCTCACTACCGGAATCAACTCAATCGGTTTTAACTCGTGCCCACACTTTGGGCAATGGGATCCCGGGCTGACAATACTCATCCCTTCGGGAATGCGATAAATACATACATTCAAAAAAGATCCGACAGACAACCCCAAAATAAAGACCATTGTACTCAGATAGATAAAAACACCTTCGTCCATTGCAGCTCCTCACGATTGTCCTTATTTATATTATAAGTCACAACTCTGTGACAAGCAAGCATTTTCGTTACAATTTGTTCACTTTTTTCATTGTAATTTTAAGGGTTCATTCACAGTGACCCTGTTTATAACAGCTTATTCAGGGCATAAATTATAAAGACATAAACAATTGCTTTCATATTCACGGAGGATCACATGACGCAAGCCGAAAAATTTGAAAAATTGGATGAACTCGCGGAACAAATCGCAGGACGTGATTATCTGCTTAAAAAAAAGACGCAATTGACACACACATTGAATAAATTGCTAAGTGATGAGTTGCGTCTCGAATCCCAAATGAAAAAGGAAACCGAAGATTACGAGAAAATGGAGCGACTCTCCCTAAAGCTTTTCATGGCGTTCCTATCTCAAGCTTATGAAGAACGCAAAAACAAGGAATTTCAAGAAATGCGCATCGCACAATACAAACACGACGAAGTTCTCAGGCGCATTGAAAATACACGAAAAGAAATTGAAAGAACCCTCGGAGAAATCGCCAAACTCGATGAGGCAAAAAAAGAATATGAACGTCTTTTTGATGAGAAACTAAAATGGGCAGAAGAAAATCATCACGCTTCTCTTTACCCTTTTGAAGTTGGTATTCGTCAGAAAAAGAAAACACAGCTTGAGACCCGGGAAGCACTTGATGCCGCGATTTCCCTTCAAAGCACTTTGGCACAAGCCGAAAAGGGCCTATCCTCCGCACAAGCATGGGGACTCTATGATATTTTCGGAGGCGGGCTGATTTCCAGTAGTATCAAACACGACCACATCAGCGAAGCCGCCGAGTATCTTAAAGATGCATCCTCTAAAGCAGCTCGCCTGAAAAGAGAATTGGAAGACATTGAACAATTGGAAGCGGTCGACCTGGAAACCATTGATTCACTTTCAAAAGTATTCGATATTTTCTTTGATAACATTTTTTCGGATCTTTCGATTCAATCCGAAATCAATTCGGCCTACAGTGCCGTTCAGAAAAACCTCGGCATTTTAAATCGATTGGTAGATCAATTAAAAACGCGCTATTCCCAGGCAACAGCAGATGTCGCCGAAGCTGAAAAAGCGCGTAATGACTATTTGTTGGATATGCCGGTGTAATCACCGCATCCCTGTCTTTTAGTCTTGTTCATGCAGTTTTAAAAATACCTTATATTTTGAATCGGTTTCACGGATGTGAGTCAGAATCCAATTGGACAAAAATGCGTAGATGTCCAACAAGACTTCATCCGTTTTTTCATTGAGTTTATCCACTGAAATATCTTCCAAAAAATCGATGAAATATTGATGTTCGGCTTTATGTTTTTTGAGTTGTTCTTCGGGATAATTGAATTTTTCCAAAAGTTTTTCTTCCATTCCGAAGTGATTGAGTGTGTACAGGTTCAATTTCACCAAAATTCGAACCATCTCATCGTAGTCGAGTAACGTCTTTTCTTCAACTCTAAAAATTTTTTCAACTTGATTTGTGATTTCAATTAATCTTTGATGTTGGCCGTCGATCAGTTCATTGTCTACACTGAGTTTCTCGCTCCACTGCATTTTGTCTCGCTCCTTTCTGTCATCCGTTCGCTCTCTCTAGAATCGTCGTAAAATCGCATGGACGCCCTTCATCACTCGCTTGCCCAGCCACATAGTCGGCTTAAATAGTGGACCTTCCATGTCTTTTGCCACTTTTTCCAGTTCAACCGGGATTTGAATTTTTTGCGGGCAGTGCGTCATGCATTTTCCGCAATGCCGACAAAGCGAAGCGTAGCTCGCATTACCGTTTATACCCCCGAGCTGCATCCAGTAAAACGTTCGCACCCGTTGATTCAACAAATATTTTGAGTTATACAGTTCAAAACACCTCGGAATATCGACGCCATAAGGACAAGGCATGCAATATTGACACCCCGTGCACGGCACTTTTTGGAGAGAAAGATAGAGCGCCCTGATTTCATCAATCATTGCAAGCGATTCCCGGCTGAGGGCACCTGCGTCAGCAGAATCCGCATAGTGAAGATTATTGTGCAAATGTGCTTCTTCCGTCATGCCCGACAAAACCATCGTAATTTCGGGTTGGTTCCAAATCCACCTAAATGACCACTCGGCCAGAGACCGTGCAGGCTCATGTTCGGCGAGACGTTTTTCGATTGCAGCCGGAATATTGCGAACCAAGGTACCACCTCGAAGCGGTTCCATGACAAAGACAGCCAGCCCTTTTTCAGCCGCATAGACGGCCCCCGATCGCCCTGCTTGATTGTACACATCCAAAATATTGTACTGGATCTGACAAAAATCCCATGGGAACGCATCAACGATTTCTTTGAAGACTTCGCGGTCACCGTGAAAAGAAAAACCGAGGTGCTTAACTTTTCCTTCCTCTTTAAGTGCTTTTAAAAAATCGAGCGCACCCATTTTCAAAAACTTATCCCAGTTTTCACGATTGAGAGCATGGAGCAAATAAAAATCAATACAGGAAACCCGCAATCGCTTTTGCTGAACTTCAAAAATACGCGTCATATCTTCCGGCTGACTAACCAACCAAGGCGGTAATTTTGTCGCCACATAGACACGTGATCGCAAGCCGGTCTCTTCAAGAAATTTTCCGATAAACCCTTCGCTCTGCCCGCCGTGATAAAAATAAGCGGTGTCGATATAGTTGACACCGTTATCTATTGCTTCCTTTAAGAGCGCACCCGCCTTTTCTTCATCGATTTTTCCGGCAACGGTCGGAAATCGCATTCCGCCATAACCCAAAATCGACAGAGAGACATTCTCTCCTTTTTTTATTTGCCTGTATTTCATACGCGCCTTCTATCTGCTAGAGTTTCATTAATTCATCAACTGCATTTTTAGCCGCATCGGTGATGCCGACCTGAGAAGCCGCGATTTGGTTGAGCTTTTCGACTTCTTCGGTAATTTTCTCATTTTCGACGCGCAGAGAAGACAAAAGCGCAGAAATCTGTCCCGCAAAAGTGCTCGTGCTATCCGACATTTTTTGAACTTCCGTCGCAACCACAGAGAAACCTCTTCCGTGTTCCCCGGCACGTGCTGCCTCAATATTGGCGTTCAAACCCAAAATTTTAATCTGCTGCGTCAATTTATTGACCGCCTGAATCATTTCATCCGACTTTTCAATGAATCGCTTGGATTCATTGGCCGCATTGACCAGTGCGCCGTTGATTTCATTCAGTTCTGAAGTCACTTCGACAATTTGATTCATCTCTCCGTGAAGGCGTTTTCCCGTCACCTCTATCTCTTCGAGTTGAAAATTCAATCGATCGGCAATGGTTCTCTGCCTGTCAAAAATACGCATCATCAACTGAGCCGCAGCCGAATCAATAATGTGTCTGTCCGAATACCGCTCTTTCAACATGGCGAGCACTTTTTCATTTCCCGTCGCCTCGACAATCGTTTCCACGTGAGGTCCGATGTCTCCGATATCCGCCGAACAGCGAATACCGATCATTTTTGCCCGTTCCATTCCGGGGCACTCAGGATTCCGATCAACAACCAATTCTACTTCTGTGCCTTCTACTTCATGAAATAAATTAATTAGTTTTGTTCCACCGGTTCCCGCACCAACAATCGCAATTTTCATTCTGAATATACCCCCTACAAATTTCCTCATTTTTAATTATATCATGAGCCTGTTAAAAAAAAAGCGTCGTTATCGTTTTCATTGCATAAAAAAAATGATAAAAATTTTTTAATATTGGATATAAATAGAAATGTGTATCATTGATTTTTCAGTCAGGAGGTCAAAATTTGAAACAAAAAATTCAATTCATGAAGCAAGGCATGATGCGCAAGGTTTTATACGCCCTAATTCCGCCGGTAATTGCCGGTATTTATTTTTTCGGTTGGCGTGTCCTCGCTTTGCTACTCGTCACCACTTTTTTTTCCTGTGCGACCGAATGGATTTTCATTCGGAAATCCACCGGTAAAATCACAGAAGCGGTTTTGGTGACGTCGGTTCTTTTCACGCTCACTTTGCCTCCGGCTACACCTTACTGGGTTGCAGCCATCGGCATTGTGTTCGGCGTTCTTTTCGGGAAAATGGTGTTCGGAGGATTCGGCCGAAACCCGTTCAATCCCGCACTCGTCGGGAGAGCTTTCATTTACGTCAACTTCCCCCGTTATCTAACGGTCGAATGGACAAAAGCTTTTTCAGATTTTCCCGGCGGTTTGACGCACTATACCGGCTCCATTGCCGACACTGTGTCACAGGCGACACCGATGCTCCTTTTTCGGAGCACAGGTGAAACATTGCCGCTTTTTCAACTGATTCTCGGCAACATTGGAGGCTCTATCGGTGAAACGAGTGCCGTGCTCATCATTCTGGCGGGCATTTACCTCATCTATACGAAAACCGCTTCCAAAGAAATTATGTTCAGTGTTATCATCGGGTTCTTATTGCTTGATTCAGCCTTATACATAGCGGGATTTTCTCAAATTCCCCACCCGATTTACGGCCTGTTCTCCGGCGGACTCCTCTTTGCCTCCGTCTTTATGGCAACGGATCCCATTTCGTCTCCAAAGACCACTGAAGCTAAAATCGTCTATGGTCTGCTCATCGGCTTTGTGACCGTCATCATTCGCGGTTTTGCCCTCTTTGCGGGCGGCGTTATGTTCGCCATTCTCATCGGCAATACTTTTGCACCGATCATGGACGAAGCCGTCAAGTCGCTTCAGGCTGTGCGTAAAAGCGCCCATGCCGGGAAGGAGGCGTGACATGGCTAAGAAAAAACAAATTTTGTATCCGGTTCTCTTTATGATCATCCTTACCGTTGTGTATACGTTTCTGCTCGCTTTTATCAATGAAAGCAGTGCCGATATCATCCAGCGTCAGCAAGAAATTCGCGTGCAAAGATCGGTTCTTTACACGTTGGGATTGATCGACTCAACAGATGCGGCTCTCTCCGATACAGAAATTCAGCAACTTTTTGATGCGAGCATCGCCGTCAAAGAGGATACAAGCGGCACCTACGGCACCTACTATGCTTATCTCAAAGATGGCACGCCGGCGGGCTATGTCTTCCCGTTCACAGGAAACGGACTCTGGGGGAGTATTTCCGGCTATATTGCCTTTTCTCCCGCTGTTGACACCATCCTCGGTATTGACTTTACTTCTCATTCCGAAACGCCGGGACTCGGCGGACGGATTGATGAAGCCTGGTTTAAAGAACAATTTAGAGGATTATCCGTTTCAGGAGACAATCCGATTGTCTATCGACCCTCAGAGGGCGGAAATGTCGATGCCATTACAGGGGCAACACTGACTTCCAATTCAGTAAGTGCCATCGTCAATCAAATGATAAAAGAAACGCAGACATTTGCAGAGGGGGCGGCGCTATGAGTGAATGGATTCGCGTACTCAAAAACGGCATCTACAAGGACAATCCGGTATTTAGACAGATTCTCGGCATTTGTTCCTCACTTGCCGTAACCAATCTTCTTGCCAATTCGTTGGTCATGGGTGTCGGTCTCATGTTTGTCACCGCTTTTTCCAGTTTTACGGTTTCATTGCTTCGAACCATGACACCGAAACACATTCGCATGATGGTACAAACACTCATCATATCGGCTTATGTCATCATGCTCGATATCTTCTTAAAAGCCTACATGCCTTCTATGTCGAAAGCACTCGGCCCTTACGTCGGTCTCATTATTACCAATTGCATCATTATGGGCCGCGCTGAAGCATTCGCACAAAAGAACAAACCGCTTATCTCATTCTTTGACGGCTTAATCATGGGCCTCGGGTATACACTCGTCTTGCTTGTCATCGCCTTTTTCAGAGAATTGCTTGGATTCGGGAGTCTGTTCGGCATCCAGGTTCTCGGCGACCAATGGGTCAATTGGACACTGATGATTATGCCTCCGGGCGCTTTCTTCATGCTCGGCATCGTCATCTGGGTCTCCTATCGACTGTTCCCGCATGAAGACGACAAATCACAAGGAAAGGCAGGTGCAAAAGCATGATCGAAATCAATCCGTGGGTGATCTTTTTTGCCTCTATTTTTACAAACAATATGATTCTGGCCAATTTCTTGGGGATGTGCTCCTTTATTGCCGTCTCCAATGAAATCAAGACGGCTTTTAGTTTAGGACAAGCCGTTACATTCGTTTTGGCCTGCACCTCGGTGCTTAATTATTTGATCTACCATGCCGTCCTCCTGCCGCTCGGACTGGAATACCTCCGGTTCATCGTCTTTATCATCGTTATTGCGGCATTTGTACAACTGGTGGAAATGATCGTTGAGCGCTATTTTGAATCCCTCTATTATTCACTGGGCATCTTCCTGCCGCTCATTACCGTAAACTGCGCTATTTTAGGGGTTTCCCTTTTCATGATCATCCGCAATTACGGTTTGCTTCAATCCTTTGCTTTCGGCGTCGGATCAGGCCTCGGATGGACGCTGGCTATTGTCGCCATGGCAGGCATTCGCAAAAAAATTCGCGGCGCAAAAATGCCGAAAGGCCTAGAAGGCGCAGGTATCACTCTGATTACCACCGGCATTATGGCACTTGCATTTTTAGGGTTCTCAGGCATCGTTCAAATTCAATAAGGAGGTCCTCGTGGCTATTGTAATTACAGTTGCAACCATCAGCGGCATTACCGGCTTGCTCGCTTTACTGCTGTCAGTTGCCAATCGGACCATTGCCGATTACGGCGAAAAAGAAATTTTAATCAACGGTGAAAAGACACTCACCGTTGACGGAGGCGACACCCTTCTTTCCGCTCTGGTTGAGCAAAAGATTTTTATTCCCTCCGCCTGCGGCGGAAAGGGAAGTTGCGGATATTGTAAAGTCACCGTATTGGAAGGCGGAGGAGAAATTTTGCCGACTGAACTCGGCTACGTTTCACCTGAAGAACGCAAAGCAGGCGTACGGCTTTCCTGTCAGCTCAAAGTGCGCGAAAATCTAAAAATTCAAATTCCGGAAGAGTTGTTCTCCGTCAGGCAGTATGAATATGAAGTGGCCTACATCAAAGATGTCACCCCGACGATTAAGCACTTGAGGCTGGAACTCCCCGCCTCCGAAGAAATTGACTTCAAACCGGGGCAATACGTTCAATTGCTCGCGCCTAAGTATAAGGGCAATGATTCTGAAGTATACCGGGCGTATTCCATCGCCTCTTCGCCCTCTGATACAAAGGCAGTCGAACTCTTTATCGGCTATGTCGAACGCGGCATTGCCACCACCTTTGTTCACCATTACCTGAAACCCGGCGCCAAGGTCACGGTGGTCGGCCCTTACGGAGACTTCTACTATCATGAAAGCGATAAGGAGATGATCCTCGTCGCCATCGGAACAGGGATGTCTCCTATCCTTTCCATTCTGAAGTACATGCGCGCCATCGGTTCCACGCGAAAGGCAACTTTCTACTTCGGCGCCAGAACATGTGAGGATTTATTCGAAATGGAAACGCTGGCAGAACTGGAACGGGATTTGCCAAACTTCAAACTCGTTACCTGTCTGTCCCGTCCGGAAGAATCCTGTCATTGGGAAGGCAATGTTGGGCGCGTCACCAACATGCTCGAAAAATATCTGATGGATGACGTGACGCATCTCGACAAAGAAGCCTATCTCTGCGGCAGTCCTGTCATGATTGATTCCGTTATTCCGATACTGACGAAAAAAGGCGTTCCGGAAGCACAAATCTATTACGACAAATTTTAAAAAATCTATAAGTGTCTACAAAGAAGCGCCCCTCCGATGCCGCGGCATCAAAGGGGCGCTTCTTACGATATAAAAGGGTGTCTAGTTAGCATGATCAAAATAAAACTGTACGCCGTCCTTAAACCCGGCTTTGAAGGTCAATACATTTTGAGATGCCTTGGCACTTCCGTCATAAGAAAATTTCACAGGCCCGAAGGTCTTCACAACACCGAGCTTCCCACCGATACCCCCGGTCAGCGGACCGATTTTAGCACCGAAATTGTTGGCAATCCCCATCGCAAACGCTTTTGCCTCGCTCATAATCGCTTCATAATCATCCAGTTCAAGAGAGAATGCCGCCACAGACCACAGTGATGTATCCACTCCTTTAAACGCGCCGAGTGCATACTGTCCGGCACCTTTTACCGTGGCCGTCACTGTACTTTCCACAAAAGCACCTTTCTCGGATGTATCGATCACACTGATGGTTTCATACGTCTCTGGGTCAACTTCATACCATGCCCAGCGCTTTTCCCCATTGATCTCCGCAGGATGATCCGGAATCAAAATCATTTTTTGAGACCGTTCAAATCGGTCGATTATGTCTTTCGGTAATCCGGCTGACATCAGAGCTTTTACAGTTCCCTCATCGATTTGTTCGAACAATATCAATTCGGTTTCATCCGGGGTATTCGCCCAGATTTGTTCAATTCCGGCGCCGTTCTCCCCTAAAATCTGACTTTCTACAGAGGAAGCAAACAACCCGCTGACACTATTAAAACTCTGTTCAGCCGTACGGTCGCCTGCATGAATCTCATTGAGACTGCGCACCAAACTGATGGAGGTCTGAACCTCCGCTTTGGTTCCCGACCGAATGCTCTTCTGCGTCACAATCGTCACACGTGGCTTTGTCACTCTGCCGCCGATCAAATTATAAGCCGCCAAAATTTCCGCTTCATTTTGTGTTTGTATCGCCGTCATTTTCGCAATGAGGCTTCTGCCATACCAACGCAATGTTGAAAGTTCACTCGGGTTTTCCGCAGCCGCATAGACCTTTTCCGCTTCACGTTGAAGCACTAGCCGCGCTTCCTCGGTAAGATCGGGCGTATTGATGCCGACTGTGAAAAAGAATTCATCAGGCGACTCATCCGGTGTTAAACGAAAGGCTTGCGATACCCCGCTTTCCCATGGCAAATCAAAGTTCAGTACAATGCTGTCCACATCAAATTCATCTAAATTGACAGACGTTTCTCCCCATTTTTCACCCTCAGGCGTCATGATAAAAGCCGTCAACTGTCCGCCCGACTCAGAAAATCCGATGTCAATCGCATCTGAACTGAGATCATCCAGAGAAACCTGTCCGTCAAACAAAACCTCTTCGGCGCGAATCGCCTCTCCATCGGTGTCGCCACCCAGTGCATCCGACATGTCTCCCATTTGTGCACGTGCGCTTTCTCCTGTCATATTGCCAAAGAGCGAAATCGAAATCTGAACCGGAATCGGTTCCTGTTCTACCGTTTGCGTCCTGTTCAGCGTCACCAGCCTGCTGACAGATTCAATCTCCTCCATAAAAGGAATCACCAAAATATGTGTTTTATTGTCCTCATCCACATAGGATACTGCCGGAAGAGTTGATAGCTCAATCGGCTCAATGCCGGTCCAGCGTTCCAATACGTCTCGCCCTTTATCCGTCAGTGTCACAGCCTTGCGTTTCGGCTGATAACCCAATCGAGACAGTACTTCCATCGCCATATTGGCATAATCCTGCTCCGTTCCGAACCCCTGCGTCATCAAAGCCTCTTTAGAAAGCCGATTGCCGAATACGCCGAAATTATTATCTCCAGGAACATATCTCAACGCTTTCATTGCCTGAATCATCGCTTCAACCGAATGAATGGCCTCAATCTTTTGCTGACCAAGCAGGCAGAATGACGGAACCGGAATATCTTGCTTATCCATCATATCATCCCCGACCGATGTCACACCGTTCTTAAGCTGTTCCGAATTTTCCGGGTGATCGGCACTGTACTGCGCCACCACTCGCTCAATCGCGGCTCCGAGTTCACTTTCAAACGTCTCGTCTTGATTGGTTATCTCCCGCTTTTCGGCCAAAAGTGCAACATCAATCGTCCCGTTGGTTACAGCCAATTTCAGTACATTGGCATTTTTATCCTCAAATGCATCCGAATACAAATACCATGTCTCTTCCGATTCCTCCGGTGCATTGAAAAGGAGTATCCCACGCCGACTCTCACCATCCGGAATCACACTTTCTCCCGTAATGCCAAGAATAATGCGCTCCGTATCTTCAGATACATTTTTTTGATTTTCCGTTTCACCGTTCCCGAAGCTAAATCCACTGAGCGAGCCGCTCGATTCTCCGCCTGTATACATCTGAGTGCCCGAATCCTCTTCCGTCGTAAAATACGCATCTGTCACCACAGAAAACAAATCAGAAAGCCCCGACGAAGAAAATGCATCCGCTTTATCGTGAAACGTCAGATCCGCAAAGATATAATTTTTGTCCGAACCGTCGATGGAAGTGCTGACGCGCCCGAGTCCATTAATCGTCAGACTTCCCCAGGCCATATCAAACGCCCCAATCGGCGTCGCTTGCAAAAGATTGCCCGAATCAATCGGAATCACCGCATCTTTCCCCTCGAGTTCCACCACCATTTCACTCTGATTTTCTTCCAGCGCCTTTGGCACTTCAAAGAGCCATTCCACTCGGTTGAAAGACCCCGGCGCGATCACACGCGGATTGACAAATCCGGCAGGTAAAAGTCTTGTTGCCGTACTTAAAGGGATATAAAAGTCGCCGCTCGCCGTTGGCAATCGCAGCGAAATGCGCTCCAGCGCATTGATTTGAAGCAAAGCCTGCACATTTGAAGTGAAATTTCCCGTGAGAATATTAAAAAATGATCCGTTTCCGGGTTCTATCGCTGTTCCCGGCACTTTAGCGAGTGCAACGCTTCCTGTCACTTCTATCGAAAATGTATCCGATAAATCCGCAGTTGCCGTCTTAGGCAACGCTTCAATTTCCGTCGCTTGATAGACCATTTCTCCCACAATAGGGACATCAATGTGCCCGTAATTGGTGTCATAAAAATGCAGCGACAATTGTGACATCGGTGTATCCGGCACCAGAAATACCAAAACGCCTTCCTGCATCTCATCCGGATTCACCGTAATCGAATAGTTCCCCGGATAAGCCAACGGCTTTTCAACAAGCCACGTCGCCATAGACGCCGGATACGCACCTTCCGCATTATAGCTGGCTGAAAAATGTGACGAAAAATCCGGAATCATATACGGTATTTTGACACTCTGCGTTTCTCCCGTGCCACCGCTTGAAAGCCAAGAAGCCGGATGAGATGACCCATCCGGATATACCGTCACTTCCTGAGTGGGCATCGTATTTTGAATCGAAAGTGTCAGTGCCGCAAAGCGGTATCCGGACGGCGGATCAATGCCTGCCAAACGCTTGGCAAACAGAACGTCTTCAACCCTTATTTCGGCCGCGGTATTGAAACCGCTCTGTCCCGCCGTCATCTTTTTCGTAATGATTGCTTCTTCCGCTGCCAAGCTTTCCCCTGAAATATAAGCCGCGGTACGGGCATCATACTGTTTTAACACCCCGCCTCCCAAGTATCGAATGGCTTCCGAAACGATGACTTCACCGTTTGAGCGTACCGGAGGCAGTTCTGCCAAAGTTCCGGTGGAATAAGATTCCCGTGCACCGGTATCCGTAACTTTCTCAACGGTTAAATAGAGATTGCTCATTGTGCTTTTCGGCGTCTCTTCAATGACCTGCAAAAGGGCTTCAAAACGCTCCCTTAAAACCGTCGCATCTTCCGTCACCACGTAGTCCCCACCGGATAACTCGGCGGCAAGCGTGAAATCTTCAGTTTCCTCTTCAAGTCCCATACCAACCCACAGCACCTTGATGCCATCCTTTTTGATATCGGACAATAAATCTTGAAAACCCTCTTCATTTTCAGAAGCACCCAATGCTTCATCCGTTATATAAACCATCACTTTCTGAGTAGAAGGAATTGCCTTCAATGTCTTATAACTCGCTTCCACGGACCCGATAATGTCTGTGGCTCCGCTCGCATAGAGTCGCCCTATCCCCCTCAAAATTTGCATCTTGTTGGTGGTTACGGCCTGAACCACTTGCGTTTCGGACCCGAATTCCGTCAGCTGCATCTGTATTTCATTCGGTAAATCCATGACAAACGTATGCAACAGGTTTTTGACATTGTAAATGCGGCAACCGTAATTTTCATCTTCCGTCATCATCGATCCGCTTGTATCAATGACAAAAGAAATGACAGGGACATCACCGACAGAGGTGGTTGTCGGACGCTGATAGGTCAATTCAAACGTACTGCCTAAGCGTTCGTTAATTGCATTAAACACTTTACTCAAAGCTGTTCCGTCCGTTGCACTGAAATATTGTCCATCCGAACTCTCTGCCAATGCTTTGAGTGTTTTTTCATCAGGTGATTGTCCAAAACCAATTGTATAGAGCGGGACATCGGCTCCTTTAACGCGTTCGATCGTCTCTTCAAGTGTCAATCCGCCTTCGTATCGATAATCGTTCTCACCGTCCGTGAAGACGATCAGCGTCGGCCGCCCCTTTTCTTCCAATAAGTTTAATCCTTGTCCGATGGCTTCATAGAGCGCCGTATCTCCACCCACGCGAATGTTTGCCAAATTTTTAAGCGCTTCCGATTTCGTCGTGCCGGTCATCGCTTTGGGCACGTCGTCAAAATCAATAATTTGAATGTTCACGTTATCCGGAAGTTGCTTGATAAACTCCGATGCCGCCGCCAAAGTCGCTTCCATTTGTCCTTTCATAGACCCCGAAGAATCCAAAAGCAAAACGATGCTCGGTGGAATTTCCACTCTGCCGACCTCTAAAATTTCCGTTTCGGTACCGTTTTCCGTTAAAGACATATTGTCTAAATCAGGTAAAACATCTTTGGTTTTCGCATCTAACAGCGTAAACTGTACATTTACCTCATCGGATGATTCATCGGCTCTAACCGTTCCGATTTTAATGCCGCGATCCGCATAACTTTCTTTTTCGGCTTTCAGTGCGGAGGAAATACCGAATGGGACATCCACCACGGTCATTTCACCGGAATGAACCGGAACCATCAACGTTTCATAGCTGGAAACAAGCGATTCCCCTCTGGGATAGAGTTTGACATCCCACTGCCCTGCGGGGACAAAGAGGATAAAATCACCGTCCGGCGTTTCATCCAAAAAGTAATCTTCTCTTGAAAATTCCGGGTGACTGATGTTGAGATGGGTATCCCCCACCGGAAAGGCCTCAATGCCGGCAACATTTTCGGAACTGACCTTGATCGCGCCGAGCGGTTCCCCGAATTTGATTTCCGTTATTGCACCGATATTCTGAAGTGTGATTTGAATTTCTTTTGTTTCTTCGGAATCAGATCGGAAGAGCACACG
>JASUTA010000168.1 GCA_030445805.1 Clostridiales bacterium | reverse complement strand
ATCGGTAAACTCTACAGTTTCACCTTCGCCGGCACCGAGCTTTTCAACAAAGATTTCGTCACCTTGCTCAACCTTGTATTGTTTTCCACCAGTTTTAATAATTGCGTACATATCGCACCTCCTCTATCCTTTCTCGCCAAAATTCGGTACGCTCAAAGCGTTTAAAATAACCGATTTCGTGCGGCTACCCGAAAATGTTATCACAAGCTGCCTCAAAAGTCAAGTGTGGATTTGGTAGTTCTTCACCGGTTCTTCGCGGTGTTTCCACTTCACTTTAATATCTAAATCCCCAAACACATCGTTTTGGGATACAAATACAAACAGCGGTGTCTCGAGTGTTATCGTAACCTCTTTGGCGCGTGTATGATGCCTTAATTGTCTCAAATCGAAATAGAGCCGATTCAGTTGCCAATATGAAAGGTCTTTTTCAAAAAAATCAAAGCTCAACAAATCCCGAAAAGAGGGCTGTTCTCTCTTTCGAGTCACTTCGAGCAACCCTAATTTCGTAAAACCGAGCGCCATAAATCCTTTGGCTCTTGAAAAATACGCTCTACAAATTTGGGTATAAAATCGCTCTCTGTCATCGGCCTCCATTTCCAAGAAGTCAATCAAAATCGCACCGCTGACATTTTGAGCAAGAATGGCATCGTGAATCACCTGAACCGCCGCACGATTAACCGCAAGCGCCGCTTTGTCTTTTGCACTTCGGCTTAAAAGCTGAGATGAATTGACATCGATGCAGGTAAACGCCTCCGTTTCTTCAATGGTAACCGAAATTCCCGAAGGGCCTTTAAAGACTTTTTGTGTCAGCAGTGCCTCTACGGGAATATTCTTTTCGACCCAAAGTGCATTTTGCGCTTTTTCAACGGCAACAATCGCTTTTTCAATACCGTTTTCAACCAGTTGCATTTTCATTTCTTTCGATGAAACGATCACTTGCTCGATGCTTTCTCTTTCCACAGTTTGAGCCAGCATGTCGTAAAAACCGCCCGGATCATACAGACATAGCGGTTTCGGCGCAAGCATTCCCTTTTTATAAATAGAATACCAACGCGCTTTCAGAGCCAGAATTTCCTCAGCCAAAGATTCGGGTGTCGCCAAAATGTCTGTTGCGGCACTTCGAACAATCACGCCTTCTTCAGAATTTAAAGTTTCATCTAGAATTTTAGAAAATACCGCGGTGGCTTCATTCCCTAATTGTCTGGAGTATTTAATTTCTCCGAGATAGGGCATGTAAACCACATATTTGCCTTGTATCGCGATATCTGCACTCAGTGTAGCACCTTTATGCTGAAAAGGTTCTTTATCCACCTGCACAACGATAGTCTGCCCCGCGCGCAATGCCGTTTCAGGTAATTTTTCCAGTTCTCTCATTCGAATAAACGCACTTTGAGGTAATCCGAGATCAACAAACGCACCACCCAAACTTTCGACAACTTTTGCAATTCTACCGCTATAAATCCGGCCGAGCAAGTGTCGTCTTTTCGGGTTTTCAAAAATCAATCGATCAATGGCTTTTGTTTCGGCATCGTAAATGACGCCGACGCTGAGGATCGGAGTGACTTCGACAACCATATGCTTTGTCATGCCAAATCCTCCTGTCTTTTATAATTCAAACAAATTGACGAGCGCGCCGTCATCCCCTTCGTAAAGGAGAGCCGTCCGCAAGATTTCAACCGATGTCGGCTGAATCGAATTTTCAAAGAAGGCATCAATGAACATTTGAGGATTCAAACTGCCTTGACTTCCGGTTTGCAAAGTCGCTTCAATACAAAATGAACCCTCCGATTGAGAAACCCAATCCACACCCCGAATTTGTTCTAGCATATTGATGGATTTCTCTCCGCCGCGTTTTGTCTTCTTATTATATAGAAGTGTCTCCGCACCAAGCAACTCTCCCAATCGGTGTTTTGGATTTAGTGCTGTCATCTCTTTGGCTTCCTCAAAAGAAAATGTCAGACGATACTTGGAAAAGGCTACTTTTGACATCAACGACGGACCGGCGTCAACAAACCGCGCCGCTTTGATTTCTATCCCCTCCGGGAATTGGATCTTCATCACATCCAAAAGAGGAACCGCTTCTGTCAACTGCACTTCCATCACATCACCTTCGGTGGAAAGACCCACGGAAAGCGGCGCGGCAAAAGTCAATTTCGGAATTGGGTTAAACCCTTCCGAAAATTTGAGTGGCAAATGATTGAGTCGAAAGACGCGTTCAAAGAGTTTCATCAACTCCAGATGTCCCAAAAATCTCAAATAGCCGGTTTTTGTATACATTATTCTTAACGTTTCCATCAGCAAACACCATCCAAAATATTGACGTTTACACCGCACCCGGTACACCCGAGGCGGCAGTCTTCAGTCACCTCTCCCTTAATTGCACGATTGAATTCGCGTTCAAGATAGGCCTTGTTGACACCTGCGTCAATGAAGTCCCATGGCAACAGTTCGTCGGTCGATCGCGTCCGCGTATTATAAAAATCAGGATCAACACCTGTCTTGCGGAAAGCTTCTTGCCACTTGTCATAATCAAAATATTCTTGCCAGCCGTCAAATCGGCATCCTAACTTGAATGCTTCATAAATAACTGCGCTCAGGCGCCTGTCTCCTCTGGCAAAAACACCTTCCAGTGCACTGGTTTCAGGATCATGATAGTTATACGTGACTTTTTTATTGGTGATTTTATTTCTGAGATATGCAATTTTTTCTTTAAAAACAGGAATAGAATCTTGGCCGATCCATTGGAATGGCGTAAAGGGTTTCGGGACAAAGCACGATGTGCTGATTGTAACCTGAACATTCTTTTTCATATAGTCCGGCTTGTTTTGTTTAAAGAGATACGTTCCTAGATTTCCGATTTCATTGATCCCGTCCAAGTCCTCAAAAGTCTCTGTCGGTAATCCGAGCATAAAGTAAAGTTTTACGCGGTTCCATCCCAGAGAAAAAATTGATTCAAACGTCGAGCGAATGTTTTCTTCGGAAACGCCTTTATTGATGACATCTCTCAGCCGTTGTGTTCCGGCTTCCGGCGCAAATGTGAGGCCGGTTTTCTTGATTTTTTGGATCTCTTCAAGCACATCGACGGAAAAGCTGTCCAGTCTGAGAGACGGCAAGGAAACCCCAATATTTCGTGACTCAAGGCGATCAATGAGCGATGTAATGACAGGACCGATGGCGCTGTAATCCATTGTACTCAAAGACGCGAGAGACACTTCTTCAAATCCGGTTGAATCCAAGATTTTTTCCGCATTGGATACAATGGTTTCCGGTTTTTTCTCACGGATCGGACGATACAACATTCCGGCTTGGCAAAAACGGCAACCGCGCGTACATCCTCTGAAAATTTCAACCATTGCACGGTCGTGAACGATGTCGGCGAACGGTACAATCATGGATTCGAGCTGGAATCCTTGGTCAAAATCCCGGATAATGCGTTTCTTGATCTTTGCAGGCGCCCCATCAGTCGCTTCGAAAGAAGAAAGGGTTCCGTCTTCTTTGTATTTAGGGGTATAAAACTTAGGAACGTAAATCCCCTCAATTTGTGAAGCTGCTTTAAGCATAGCCTCTTTATCGATTTTTCCGGCTTTATACTCGTTAAAAACGATCATGAATTCAGGCAAAAGCTCTTCCGCTTCTCCGATAAAAAAGGCGTCGATAAAATCTGCAATCGGTTCCGGATTGTACGCACAAGGGCCCCCTGCGATAATCAGCGGATCCAAATGGCTTCTGTCCTTTGAAAAAAGCGGAATCCCGGATAATTCAAGCATATTGAGTATATTGCTGTAACTGAGCTCATACTGTAGCGTAAAGCCGATGATGTCCATTTCAGACAGCGGCGTTTTGGTCTCTAATGTAAAAAGTGGCATTCTATTTTCGCGCATAAGCGCTTCCATATCCGTCCACGGCGCAAATGCGCGCTCACAGAAGACGGTTTCGATTTCATTCAACAGACGATATAAAATCTGCATGCCAAGATGGCTCATACCAACTTCATAAACATCCGGAAAAGCGAAGCAATAACGCACCAAAGAAGGCACGATCGGCTTCATATAGGTGTTCATTTCTCCACCAATATATCTTGACGGCTTTTCAACCTTTTCAAGCATGGCTTCTAAATGCATGGTTCCTCCTAAATCTATTTGGGCAATCACATTGCTCACTGCAAAGGTTGCCACTAATTATTAAAAAACGTTCCCTTTCGTCGTCTGATATAGATGGATTCGACGATGCCGATTGCCACCATACTCATCAGGACGGATGTTGCTCCATAGCTAAAAAACGGTAATGTGATACCCGTTACCGGAAGCCTTCCGAGTGTCATCGCAATGTTTTCAATGATCTGAAAAGCAAACATAAATACAATTCCAATAATGATATTGGATCCAAAATCTTCTTTAATTCTCCTACTGAGTGCAATCATACGCATTAAAAACAGAAAATAGAGTGCAATGAGCACCATGCCGCCTACAAATCCTGTTTCTTCAACAAAAACAGCAAATATAAAATCACTTTCCTGTACCGGGAGGTAATTGAGGCGATGATACACCCCTTGGAATAGGCCGCGTCCATACATTTGTCCGGAGCCGATGGTAATTTTAGATTGCATCACTTGATAATTCCCCTGTAAACTTACGTCGTCAGGATTTAAGAACGCTTCAATTCGCACTTTTTGATGATCGGCAAGATGCGGGTAAACCAGCGGTGCCCCAATACCTGCTACTGCAGTTCCAAGCAATATCCATCGGTACTGTAATCCACTGGCCAGCATCATTCCGAAAGTCACAAAAACGAACACAAGCGATGTCCCGAGGTCAGGTTGCTTGAAAACGAGCAATACATACGGAATCATCACCAACACGCACTTTAAAATAGACTTAATCCCGTTGACCCCACCGATTCGTTGAAGGAACTGAGCGAAAAACAGAATATAAGCAATTTTGGCAATTTCGCTTGTCTGCACATCAATAAAGCCGAGTGTGATCCATCGGGTGGCATTCTGACGAGAAACACCGAGTCCGGGGATATAAACCACAATCAAAGCCAGCAATCCCAGAACATAAATGACTTTGTAAACTTCCCCAAAGACCTCATAATTAACGAATTGCATCAGTACGATAAAGAGCAGACCCAGACCGAATGAAACGATCTGCATTTTTACTTCTCGCGTAATGCCTTCTGTCATGACATCGGTGGCACTTGCAATCGCTAAAATGCCGATGGAAAAGATCACAAA
>JASUTA010000167.1 GCA_030445805.1 Clostridiales bacterium | reverse complement strand
GATCTTTTCAACCCCGTCGATGGACATAATGATCTCATCAACGAGCAGATCAAAATCATTCAAAGTAATATCAACACCCTTTTTCTTTAAATACTTCATAATCGTAATGAGACGAATATGATACGTTGATGGGTTTTTGAAATAAGGGTGTTTTTCAATCAACGCTTTTATCGCCTCGCGATTGAGTTCTCGCTTATGGGCATCGTTGATTTTCACTTCAACATCGGTTAAATATTTGTGAAGTTCAATGACCGGGTTCTCATGCTTTTCCAACAGTTTTTTTATGTCTTTTAAGACATCTTGCATTTCCAGTTTCTTGACGGAGGTTTCCGGTTCGGGAACGTCCGAGGGGGCACTTTCCATAATTTTTGCAGTTACTCCTTTCAAAATAACACGCTGTAAAAATCTTCATAATTAATTAAACACTATTGTACTATCTGTTTCACTTGCTGTCAAATGAATTTTACAACAACTCATCAAGTGTAACCACATCTTTGCCTAAAAAAACAAACTCTTCCGACTCAATGGCTTTTAATAAATTTGTCATATTCTCCAAATGCTTTTCATTATTGCATAACACATAGAGTGTCGGTTGTATAAATTCGAGTTCCGCCAAGATGATATTATCCTTGAAGACACTGTAAAGACCCGCTTCTACGGATTCAAGCTCCAACGTTTCATCCATCTGTGCAATTAAATTTACAACTTGTTCACGTGAATTTTTATAAGCATAGCGCGCCTGATATAATAAAAATTCTTCTTCGGAGACCAAACCGTCACCGGTCGACTGAACGGCATGCATGATTTTGAAGATCAGCTGACCTTGATTGTCTAAAAATCGACGCATGTTTGAATCACCGTAATGATGTGTGTAAGCGTTAAATTGTTCCATCATGTGTTTTTCAATCACTTCACGATAGGCCATGTCCACTCGGTAAATGTCACCGAAGGCTTCATATGCTTCATCAATGGGGACAATTCGAAGGCTCACCAGTTCATCATCGTTGAGTGGCGTTCCATTGAGTTGAAAATCCTCTTTTGTAAAAATGTCTTTAAGATAAATTTGATCGTGTTCAAATCGCACCTCAAAAATACTCCTGAAACTCTCCTTGAGCGCCTCTGCTTCCGGATGGCTGTTGACATAGCGTTCCACAAAAGTTTTCCCGGATTCCAAATCAAAATAATTAAAGAGGAACCATTCTGTAAAACCCTCGTAATCGCTCCCGTCATCTTCAAGTATATATTCGGCACGCGCGTGCTCAAATGCGGATTGGTCGTCTTCTGACAAGACCCGTTCAAGCATATCGCTGAACATCTCTTCCAAAGCATCTATTTTCATAAAATACACCTACCTCTTTCATCCCATTGCAAAGTATTATATACTAATCTTTAGGACTTATTATATCTTAAAAATGTGAACAAATATACCATCCAAATTGAAACGGAGGCAACATGACAGAAGCAAAATATTTAGAAGATGCTTACACCACGGTATTCTCTGCAAAGGTCACCCGTGTTGAACCCTATCAAGAAGCGGTCGGAATATGGCTCGATCAAACTTACTTTTATCCCGAAGGCGGCGGTCAACCCAGTGACAAAGGGCTGATTTGCGCTTTTGAAATAGAGAATGTGCAAAAACAAGATGGGGACATCATACATCTGACATCTAAATCAAATCTTGAAGCGGCAATGGCCTGCCTCAATCAAACAACGGAATGCACCATCGATTTTAAGCGCCGTTTGACCATGATGCAGCAGCACACGGGACAACATATCCTGTCGGCCTGCGCCTATAACTTATTTGAATCCAAAACAGTAGGACTCCACGTGGGAGATGACTACGTCACGGTCGATCTCGATCAGAAGCTGTCTGATGAAGCACTTCTGACGCTTGAAAATACCGCTAATGACGTTGTTTTTCAAAATCGCCCGATCCGCGTTCACTATCCGGATGACGAAACACTCCGTGCGATGCCGCTGCGTAAAACGCCTAAAGTCACAAAGGACATTCGGGTTATCGAAATCGAAGGCATTGACTTCTCCCCTTGCGGCGGAACACATTTTGCAAGAACCTCGCAGGTGGGACTCATAAAAATTAAAAAAGTTACGCCTTATAAATCGGGAATTCGCATTGAATTCGGATGCGGGTATTATGCACTCGGATTTATGCAGCACCGCAACACCATCTTCAATCACATGATTCAACAATTTTCTGCAACAGACGACACCTTACCTTCTCGTGTTGATCAGACCCTTGATGCTCTTAACAACGCTCAGCAACACACTGCAGAGCTTGAACAAGAATTAATCGGGGTTAAGGCGCAACAGATTTTCGATTCCGCCGTGGTGGTCGGAGGTGTGCACCTGTGTGTTATATCCGATAAAAATCTGACAATGAAACAGCTCCAAGCGCAAGCCGGAGCGCTCACTTCATTCGCATCATGTGTGATTCTTGCCTCCAGCGAACATGAAGGACAGGTTCAATTTGTACTCTCCCGTTCGGCGGATTTGACTCAGATCGATTTGAAAGCCGTTTTCGGTACTGTCTTGAAGCCGCTCGGCGTTCGAGGCGGTGGGAGTATTCAGGCTGTTCAAGGCGCTGTTTCCGAAAATGTTTGGTCGGATACATTGATTTCAGAGTTAACGCAAGAAATTATAGCAAAATTATAATAAATTCATAACAGTTTCATTCTTGCCTAGTCGCGGGCACCTTTTTGTGCTAAAATGGACATGCACAATTTTGAGGAGGTCTATATGGAGTTCGGTATTTTGGTTATTATCGGTATCCTCGGGTACCTCATGGGGAGCATCCCCTTTTCTTACCTCGTTCCAAAATGGATCGGAAAGATCGATATTCGCTCTCACGGTAGCGGGAATACCGGAACTACGAATGTCATCCGTACCCTCGGGCTTAAAGTCGGTGTCATTGCTTTTGTAGGTGACTTTCTGAAAGGTGTCATTCCGACTTATATCGGCACATTACTTGAGCCGAGCTACGGTGGCTATATTGCGGGGGCTTTGACGGTTCTCGGACATTGTTATCCCGTCTGGTTAAAATTTAAAGGCGGAAAAGGCATTGCTACCTCTGCCGGCGTTTTGCTCGTCATATCACCGATTACACTCGCAATCTTACTCGCTTTGCAATTTATTATTCTCTTTCTGACACACTATATGTCACTCGCATCCCTTTCAAGCGCGGTTCTCTACCCGGTATTTTCTTTTGCTTTTCATAAGCCTCTGCCGGAATGCTTGTTTGCACTGTTTCTCGGCGCTTTTGTCTTTTACAGACACCGTGCTAATTTTGTTCGACTGTTAAAGGGCGAAGAAAAGAAACTTTTCGGAAAACAATCGGATAAAAGAGCGGCCAAATAAAGAAATTCAGAGATGTACCGGGCTTACTAAGGGCGTCTAACAGCGTACATCTCCTTTTATGAGGGCAGATAGGTTCTGGTGTGCCTTCTGGTCTTCAAAACCAGTATGAGTGGTTAAGAGCCGCTCGGGTGGGTTCGATTCCCACCTGCCTTCGCCAAATAAAAAATGAAAGAGCGCTTTAAGCGCTCTTTTTTATTTTCTTAGTGACGTCATTTTGCTGATTGAGGTTATTTTGCTGATTGACGATGTTCATTAAGGTTGAATCGTATCCTCTGTATAATTGGACAAGATCTGATTCCAAACGTCTAAAACCGAATCACTGAAATCGGGAATGTTCCCGAGTCTCCAAACGGAAATGCCACCTATTCCATAGTATTTTGCCAAATCGATTTTGGCTTGGACACTTGTAGCATCTTCAAACCACACAATATTTCGCGCGCCGTCCGACTCGCTTTCAAAGACGATATTGGGGCTCTCATACTTCTCGGAGTACGTATAAGCCGCACCATCCTGTAAACGTGCCGCAACTGCAGACATAACGGGATGGTAAGGCGTTCTGTTGATGATGGCACCATCAATTAATTTCCACTGAACCGTATCCATGGAAAGCTGGAGGATCACTTTGCTTTTATCCGCAACGCCTGTCTCAGGATCGAGAATGGCATCGAGCGCATAATAAACTTGTGAAATCGGTGCAAGCGGCGTAATCGTCAATCCCGAAGCCATATCACTGTCGGAGAGTGTCTTCGGATAGTAATCATGTGCCATTAAAATCACCGCATCGGCAACCGCACCGATTTCTCTGAAATCATATCCGTCAAAATACTCACCGTAGTTCACCATGACCGGATGCACCGCTACGAGGAGCGTTTTCCCTTCAGGTTTTAATACGGCACTTAATTGATTTAGAAACGCCGTTAAAGCATCTGCATTCTCACTGCCCTTCAATCCTTCAAAGTCGATGAGAACGCCCTCAAAACCAAATGACTCTGTCTCAGACATCAGAGCTTCGATTTTTGCAATGGTCTCATCGGGATGACTCAGGAGGTATTCTACCAATTTCATATCTTCTCCCGTCAACGGGTCAACAATGATTTTGTCACTCACGGTAACCATCAGATGCCGCTTAAGCCCCTCCTGATTCGTCGCATCAAGTGCAAGGTCATAAGAGGAAGGGATGCGGTACTCGGTTGAAGACGTATCGAGAACGACATCATTTGACGCGTCGCTCCATACAAACTGACTCCATCCGTAAATGAGATCCGTTAAATCCTCCGAAAAATCGGATTGTGAATAAGAACTGATCGCATAATAGCTCATCAACGCCGGTAATTTTTGAAGTTGATCCTGCATAACTGCGTTGATTAAAACAGCGGCTTCTTCTTGTCTCATGACATCATTCGGACGGAATTTAAAATCCGAACCGACTGAGATGAATCCAAACGCGTATGCCAATTGCACATAGCCGGCGTCTTCCGTAACATCCGTAAACGGTAGTTCACTTCCGTCCAGTTGTCCGGCGAGTGCACCAAAGCCGATGGCGTCTATAATGCTTTTAACGGCTTCAAGACGCGTCAGCGGGGTACTGCTCTCACTTGATGGATTTGCAGTAACATCCATTCCGTCTATTTCAGAAAGCCTGCTCAACCAAGTTTGAAGCAGAGACTCGGTCATCGGCTGTCCCAATTCGAAAGAATCAATGGTTTCAATCACGCCGTAATTCGACAGATTTGAAACCGCAGAATATGCCCAATGGGTTGTGGGGACTTCCGCATAAGCAGCCCCAACGCTACTCATCATCACGGTGAGTATAAGCGCCAAAATCCATACCTTTTGCCGCATTCATTACACCTCTTTCATACATTCT
>JASUTA010000166.1 GCA_030445805.1 Clostridiales bacterium | reverse complement strand
GCGCACATAATGCGTTGACGCAGTGAAGACGGCGCGTTTCCGTGTCCATGTCTTCTGTGGTGAGAAGGACTTGAGCGACGGTAATGCCGTATTCGGAAAAGAATTTTTCATACATATGCATCAGCGTCGTTTGTCCGACTGCTGCTGCTGCCTGTTTTTCAGGAATGTTATCCGGTCGTTTAGGAAGTCGCATTTTGCCTACGCCGGCCGCAATGGCTCCCGATGAGACCAATATGATTGATTTGCCTTGATTGTAGAGATTGGCAATTTGTTTGACGAGCTTCTCCATCTTGTAGAGGTCAATGCGTCCAGAGGTGTGGGTGAGAGAAGAAGAACCGACTTTGATAACAATTTTACTGTGATTGTGAAAGACCGCTGACACGGTGTTACCTCCCGATAATTTGATTATTGAGTATATCATATACTCTTTGAGGCGTAAAGGCAATCTTGGAAAAAGAGATGCAAAAAAATAGACGCCGAGAGGCGCCTTGATCGGACATTGAACCGATTATAGAGAATAAGAGGATTAAACAATCTATGAAAAGAAATATGCATTAAAAACCATTTTTGAAGAAGCATTTCATTTGAAGTGGAACTTCACTTGTGAATGCATTCAAAAGTGTTTTTATGACGTTGCCAATAGATCATCAAAGAACTGCAAAAGACAGTTCCGCTTCGCAGACCACTTGTCCGTCGACTGTGGCGACGGCATCTCCCGTTCCGAACGCACCGCGCATGCGAATGAGTTCAACGGTGAGTGTCAGTTGGTCTCCGGGGACGACTTTATTTCTGAATCGGCATTTTTTAATACCGGTGAAGTAAGCGATTTTCCCTGCATTTTCCGGCTTCTTCAAAAGGAGTACGGCACCGACTTGTGCCAGTGCTTCAACGATCAGAACCCCCGGCATAACATGTGTTCCGGGAAAGTGACCGGCAAAGTGCGGTTCTCCTGCGCTGACGGACTTAATGCCGACAGCGCGACGATCTTCTTCGAGTTCTATGATCCGATCGACCATGAGAAAAGGATAACGATGCGGTAAAATGGCTTCTATTTCATTACTGTTCAGAACCATGCGATCACCCCTTGAATTTTCCGAATGCCAATGTGACATTATGTCCGCCGAATCCGAGTGAATTGCTGAGGGCGTAATTGACAGGCACATTTCGACCGACTTTAGGAACATAGTCGAGATCACATTCCTCGCCGGGCTCTTCCAGCCCGATTGTCGGTGGAATGTAATCGTTCAAAACAGAAAGTGCGCAAATTGCAGCTTCTACGGCTCCGGCAGCACCGAGAAGGTGCCCGGTCATGGATTTGGTTGAAGAAACCGGAATCTTGTAGGCAAGATCGCCGAATGCGGCTTTGATAGCGGCGGTTTCAAAGGTATCGTTGTAAGGCGTGCTGGTACCGTGTGCATTGATATAGCTGATATCTGTTGTTGAAAGACCTGCGTCTGCAATCGCTTTTTTGATTGCGCGTGCGGCGCCTTCTCCGCCCGGAGCCGGTGTGGTGATGTGGTGTGCATCACTGGTACTGCCGTATCCGATGACTTCCGCATAGATGCGCGCTTTACGTTGAATCGCGTGTTCATAGCGCTCCAGTACGAGAATAGCGGCTCCTTCCGACATGACAAATCCACTTCTGTCTTTGTCAAACGGAATAGAAGCACGTGTCGGATCTTCGCTTTCGCAAAGAGCGGTCATAGCTTGGAAACCGCCGATGCCGAGCTCGGTAATGGAAGCTTCCGCACCGCCGGCCAGAATAACGTCCGCATCACCGTATTGGATCGCGCGCAGTGCTTCTCCGATGGCACTTGCGGCAGATGCACAAGCGGTATTGTAAGTTAGGCAGGTGCCTTTAATACCGAGGGCGATTGAAACATTTCCGGCGGCCATGTTTGAAATGGTCATCGGAATGAAAAACGGAGAGATACGACCGACGCCGCGCTCCATGTATTTTTTTTCGTTGGATTCAATGGTGGCAAGACCGCCGATACCGTTACCCATGTAGACGCCGATGTGTTCTGCATTGGTTTCGTCTATTGTGAGTTCTGCATCTTCTACGGCCAACTTTGAAGCGGCAATGGCGAACTGAGTGAAACGATCCATGCGGCCTGCTTCTTTTTTATTGATGAAGTTGACCACGTCGAAATCTTTGATTTCGCCGGCCACTTTGACTTTGAATGTCGATGTGTCAAAGCTTTCGATTTTATCGATGCCGCATTTTCCCAGTTGGACGTTGTTCCAAAAAGCAGATTTTCCGATACCGATCGGTGATATGACGCCGAGACCGGTGATAACAACTCTATTTTTCATAAGTTTCTCCCCAAAGTAAATGTATTAAAAACGAAATACAATCAGATAACCATACCGCCGTCCACTTGAATGACTTGTCCGGTAATATAGCGTGCTTCGTTGGAAGCCAAAAAGGCAACCAATGAAGCCACGTCATCCGGCGAGCCGAAACAGCCGAGCGGAATTTGTTTTAATGCAGCCTCGCGTGCAGCTTCGGAAAGCACTTCTGTCATAGCGGTTTCGATGAAGCCCGGTGCCACGGCGTTGACGGTAATATTTCTGCCGGCCAGCTCTTTTGCCACAGATTTGGTCAGCCCGATAACGCCCGCTTTGGAAGCGGCATAATTGGCTTGACCGACATTGCCGGACAGTCCGACGACCGACGAGATGTTGATGATGCGGCCGTGACGCTGTTTCATCATCGGACGCGTTGCTTGTTTGATGCAGTTGAATGTTCCTTTGAGATTGGTGCGATAGACCGCATCAAAATCTTCAGGAGACATGCGAAGGAGCAGGTTGTCTTTGGCGATTCCGGCATTGTTAATGAGGACATCAATTTGGCCGAATGTGGATTGACAGGCCGAAATAACCGCTCCTGCCGCATCGTAGTCGGCGACATCTCCCTGAACCAACACTGCGGTGGTCGGCAGTGTTTTTATGAAATCTTCCAAAACGTTGGCCCGACTGCGATAATTGAGAACCAGATTGTAACCGGCTTCCGACATCTTTTTGGCAATGGCAAGGCCGATTCCACCGGAAGCGCCTGTGATAATTGCGGTTTTCATAAGACCTCCCTAGACAGCGCGTCTGTGTGCTTCTTTTGCACCGATGGCTTCGAGGGCGGCATCAAGAGACGCGAGATCGTATACGGAATGGACGGTCAATGACGGATCAATTTTAGCCACGAACGGTTTTAAAGCATCTCCGGGGCCGAAAGCAATGATGGTATCCGCTCCGAGTGATGCGAGCGATTCGACGCATTCGATCCAGCGAACCGATTCCGTGACTTGTGCCGCGAGGTAGCGCGGAAAAGCGGAAGGGTCGTCCAGCGGCTTCGCATCAACATTGCTGATGATCGGATACGCCGGTGCTTTGAATGTGATTTCGGAAAGAGCACCGGCAAGATTCTCCCGTGCCGGCCAGAGCATTTTTGTATGGAAGGGGGCACTGACCGGTAAGAGTAATGCGCGTCTTGCGCCTGCTTTTTTTAAAGCGTCGGCACAGTCCTTGACGGCACCTACGGGACCGCCGATGACGAATTGAAGCGGTGAGTTATAGTTGCTGACTTCAACGCCTTCAAAATCCTGTACAATTCCCTCAACAGCTTCCTGAGACATTCCGATAATTGCGGCCATGGCACCGTCGCCTTCGGGAACGGCGTTTTGCATCCAACGGCCGCGTTTCATAACGAGGCGAACGGCATCTCTAAAAGAGAGAGAGCCTGCCGCAACGTGGGCGCTGTATTCTCCGAGAGACAGTCCCGCCGCGGCAATCGGACGATGTTCGGTTCTCGCTTCAAATGCGCGAAGCATGGCGATAGAAGTGGTTAAAATCGTAGGTTGTGTGATTTCTGTTTGGTTGAGTTTTTCTTGCGGCCCTTCAAAGCACGTAGATTCTACGGAATAGCCGAGAGCGAGAGTCGCTTCGGAATAGACGGATTTTGAGCAATCGAAAGTGTTGTAAAATTCTTGGCCCATACCGACTTTTTGTGCGCCTTGACCGGCAAAGATATATGCGAGTTTCATAAAGTTCTCCTTATTTTAGCGGGTCGGGAAAGTCTGAAACGAGTTTGCGAAATTGATTGAGTAAGTCCTGTACGATTTCTGCAGAAGATTCAGCTTTGTGAACGAGCCCTGCAGATTGCCCGGCCATGACAGAACCGTAAGTAATATCACCTTCCACGGCGGCTTTTCTGAGTGCACCTGCGGCAAAGGTTTCAATGGCTTCGGGTGACTCACCGGATTTTTCCATGGCGACGAGCTGGCGGTAGAGTCTGTTTTTGATGACGCGCACGGGATGTCCCGTCGAGTTACCGGATATACCGGTAGATGTATCCTTGGCATCCAGAATCATTTGTTTGTAATCCGGATGAACGTTGCATTCGGTAGCAACGAGGAATCGAGTGCCGACTTGAATGCCGGATGCGCCGAGCGCAAAAGCGGCAGCCATGCCGCGTCCGTCTGCGATACCGCCGGCCGCGATAACCGGAATATCCACACCGTCGACGACTTGAGGAACGAGCGTCATGGTGGTGAGGGTTCCGATATGTCCGCCTGCTTCCATACCTTCCGCGACGACTGCGTCGGCACCGAGGCCTTCCATGCGGCGCGCGAGGGCGACGGATGGGATGACGGGGACGATTTTAATGCCGGCTGCTTTTAAATCAGACATGTATTTCCCCGGGCTTCCTGCACCGGTCAGAACGACAGGGACTTTTTTTTCTATGGCAAGGGCGATGATGTCATCGGCAAACGGACTCATCAGCATGACGTTCAGCCCATAAGGACGGTCGGTCAGGTTTTTGATTTTATCGAGCTGTTCAGCGATGACAGATGCCGGAGCATTTCCTGCGGCGATAACGCCAAGACCGCCGGCGTTTGATACGGCGGCGGCGAGATCGGCGTCTGAAATCCATGCCATGCCGCCTTGGATGATCGGATATGTTATAGATAAGACTTCACATAGGCTTTTTGCGGACATGTTTTCCTCCGAGTGGTTGAATTTATGAATGTGCTTCGATATAAGAAACGATATCTCCGACTGTTTTGATGCCGGCAGTATCTTCTTCTTCGATTTTGATGTCGAAAGCGTCTTCGATAGACATGATCAGGTCAACCATGTCGAGAGAATCGGCACCAAGGTCTTCTTTAAGATTGTTTTCGAGTGTAATGCTTTCTGCGTCAAGGTCAAGGCCTTCCGCAAG
>JASUTA010000165.1 GCA_030445805.1 Clostridiales bacterium | reverse complement strand
AACCCCGGAAACAGGAAATGGCAGCATACCGCTGAGTACCGTAAGGACCGCAAGCATGACTGCCAAAACTGTTCGATTGTACTTTACCATAAGCTGTGACTCCCTCCATTGCAATTTTTCTTTAGTAAGATCCTAACAAATTGCAATGAACAATTACTGAACGAATCACCCGGCAGGATTCAAATATTTATTACATTTGTATGACAATTCCAGACTCGGTTCAATGTTCAAGTCTCTTCTCAGACGTTGCTCGAAAGCACTATAAAATTGTATAATCTGACCGCGATTTCCGACCTCATTGAGCCATGCCATCATCCAATCGGCATATCGCTCACAATAAGGGCTGATTTCGAGGAGTTTATCGATAACGGATCGGTCAATTTCATCGTAAGGATGATTTGAAAAATAAGTTTCCAGGGCTTCCAAAACACGGCCTTCTATATGTCCGTGCATCGCCTGGCTCCACGCGTAATCTTCATGCGCCATGTACCCGTCTTTATAAAGCAAAATCAAGTTCCGAATCTGTTCCGCATCCGGATTCGGCGCACTTAAAATGTTTTCAATGGTTGCATAATCGCTTGGCCCCTCCCAATTCATTCGATAGCCGTCACCCGAATATTCAATGATCTCGGGAATCGGGAGTGCTTTTCTGAGCTGATAGACCGTCGTATGAAGCAACGGTACACTCTTATCAGGAGAGGTATCCGGCCAAAGCACCTCAAGCAAGACATCTTTTAAAATCAAGTCGCCTTTAGAATGCCACAAATACGCGAATAGCTCCTTCGCTTTTTTGGTTCGCCATTTGATAAGGGTTTCTGGGCCATCCGTCACGTTGACCGTCGAAAAGACCTGAACACTTCTCCGCTCTGCAAGCGGCGTCTTTTCTTTTATAAAAGATTCCAAAAGGCGCTGAGTCGTTTGCATTAACCGATCTTCTCTAACCGGTTTCAGAAGATAATCCGATGCGTTTATCGCAAATGCCTCCACCGCATATTTCCCGTAAGCCGTTACAAATACAATTTTCACTTTCGGCTTAGCCTTTAAGATGAGTTCCGCAACCGAAAGCCCATTCATCCGTCCCATCTCCATATCCAAGAACACCACATCCGGATTAAGCTCTAAAAGTCGGTCAAAGGCCTTCGCCGGAGATGTAAAAGTCGCGAGCACCTCGTAATTGCCGTTGCGCTTCAACAGAATTTCTAAAACGTTGAGCGCAATAATTTCGTCATCTATCAAAATCGCCCGTAACATGCTCATCCTCCATAAAAGTAATTAAAACGCGCGTTCCCATATCCGGTTGACTTTCCAAAGCCAATGTCGCTCGGTTAAGAAGCGCCGTTTTTCTATAGACGTTCGAGAAGCCGATATGGTTTGAGGCAAGCGTATAATTTAAAAGTTCTTGACGCTTTTCTTCCGTCATTCCGACGCCGTCGTCCTCAATGATCGCCAGTGCCTGACCGTTTTCCGTGCGCTTGATCGTGATCTTTATGGTACCCTGCCCCTCTTTTTTTAAAATACCGTGTCGAATCGCATTTTCGACGAGCGGTTGAAGCGTCAAGGATGGCAGCTTAAAATGAACCGTTTCATCAATGTCATAGACAATATTCAGCTCGTCTCCAAACCGAATTTTTTCAATGGATAAATAAGCGCGAATTAATTCGATTTCCTGTTCAATCGAAATCATTTCATCACTTTTTTCAAAATTCAATTTTCCTCTAAAATACGTCGCCAGCGCCTGCAGTGCCTCTCGCATTTGGTTTTCATCGCTATAACTCAATCCAATAATGGTATTGAGTGTGTTGTAAAGAAAATGCGGCGTAATTTGTCCCTGAAGCACTTTCATTTCCCGCAACACAGCGGTTTCAACCGTTTTTTTGATCGACAGTTGAGATTTTATCTTTTTGAGAACTGAGGTGCACGTCTTGCCGCTTTGAGACCGTATTTTTTTCTTTCTTTCATACGAGAATCACGCGTCAAGAATCCTGCTGCTTTAAGTGTCGGTCTCGTTTCACCATCAACTTGAAGCAACGCTCTGGAAAGACCATGTCGAATTGCACCGGCTTGGCCTGTAAATCCGCCGCCGTTAACACGAACGTATACGTCGAATTTCCCCGCTGTATTTGTCATAGTAAGCGGTCTTTGAACTTCTCTTCTGAGTGTTGCATAGTTGAAGTATTCATCAACCGGTCTACCGTTTACAACAAAGTTACCTGTGCCGGGAACTAATCGAACTCTGGCAACCGATGTTTTTCTTCTACCTGTACCTTGATATTGTACCAATTTAGCCATTAGTTTCCCTCCTCTACAAGTTGATTTCAAGCACTTCAGGTTTTTGTGCCTGATGAGCATGATCAGGACCTGCATACACTTTCAGTTTAGAGTACATTTGATCTCCAAGTGAATTGTGCGGCAACATTCCTTTTACAGCAAGTTCAATAATGCGTTCAGGTCTTTTTTGATTCATTTCTCTGAACGTTCTTTCTTTCATGTTTCCAAGGTAACCCGTATGCCATCTGTACATTTTTTTGTCCATTTTTTTACCGGTTACGTTTATTTTCTCTGCATTGACAATGATGACATAATCACCTGTATCAACATGTGGTGTATAAATGGGCTTATGTTTGCCTCGTAAAATCTTCGCAACTTCTGACGCCAGTCTACCAAGCGTTTTGCCCTCTGCGTCAACCACGTACCATTTTCTTTCGACTTCCAGTGGCTTTGCAACGTAGGATTTCATCCTATGGACCTCCTTCAAAATATTTCACCGTTTATCTCAAAAAACCCGGGGCAGGATTTTTGATTACATATTAATGCTCGCCTGCATAACGAGCCACAATCTATTCTATAGTAATCTCTACTCAAAGTCAACCGTTAATTTCCTGGTTTTACCCGAGTAGATTGCTTTTTTAATTTTTTAACGACAGCCAGTGTCCGCTCATCTTGATTCGGTCCCAAGGTTTCATAAGGGACATCATAATAAACTTGTTTTAAGTAAAGACCTTCGGCAGGAGCCGTCCACCTCGCCAAATGGCGTTCACCGCTTTCTATAATTCCGGGGATTTCATTGGGCATAAGTTGGCCTTGACCTACCCTAAACAGCGTTCCCATAATAATGCGAACCATGTTATAAAGAAATCCGTCTCCTGTGATTGTAAACAGCCAGGTATCTCCGTCTTCACCGGCCCGTCGCTCCAGGTCAAATGCGATGATCGTTCTAATGGTATCTCGGACGGCACTTCCCGAAGCCTTAAACGCTGAAAAATCATGTGTGCCGAGGAAATATTGCATGGCCTCCATCACTGCAAATGCATCCATTGGCGGTGACATTTGACAATATTGGCGACTCCGAAAAGGATCTGTCTCTTTTGAAATGAATACTTTATAGAGATACGTCTTCCCCAGCGCATTAAATCGTGCGTGAAAATCGGCCGGTACACATACCGCATGCACAATTCGAATGTCTTTTGGCAATCGGTTGTTGAGGGCGAATTTCAAGTTTTCAATGGGAACAATGAGTTCCGCCTGAAAAGAAGCACACTGTCCGAGTGCATGCACACCTGAATCGGTTCTTCCGGAGGCATGGATCACAACGTCTTGAAGCAAAAGCTTCGAAAGCGCACGTTCAATGACTTCCTGTATGGATTTTTCTCTGGGTTGCCTCTGCCATCCGCAATATTCTGAACCGTCATAAGCAATCCAAATGGCTACTGTTTGTTTTGAGGTTTTTTCATTCATGTGCATCCTCTATCGTAAAAAGCGCGTCATTATAAAAGAATACAAACAGCCATATAGATCCCCATAATGATTGATCCACTCAAATCACGTCTGGAAAACTGAAGGACTTTCATGCGCGTTCTGCCTTCTCCGCCTCTATAACATCTGGCTTCCATTGCCATAGCCAATTCATCGGCTCTTCTAAAAGCGCTGATAAATAGCGGCACCAAAAGCGGAATAAGTGCTTTGGCACGGTTCATTAAGTTTCCGCTTTCAAAATCCGCGCCCCTTGCCATCTGTGCTTTCATAATTTTATCGGTTTCTTCAAGGAGAGTCGGAATAAATCTGAGCGCAATTGTCATCATCATTGCAAGCTCGTGGGCCGGAAGTCCGATTCTCTTGAAAGGTGTCAGTAAATATTCAATCCCGTCGGTCAATTCGATCGGCGATGTCGTCAAAGTCAGGAGAGAAGTTCCTATAATCAAAAAAATCAATCGGATGGCCATAAAGAATGCTCTGTCGAGTCCTTCGGCATAGATGTTCACCCATCCAAATTTAAAGAGCGGATCGCCTTCTCCCGGTGTGAAAAACACATTGATGATAAAAGCAAATAAAATGAGCATGAAAATGGGTCTCAAACCGCGCAGAACATATTTTGCCGGCACTTTTGAGAGCTTGATGGTTACCCCGATGAATAGAAGTACTGCCGCATAGGCAATCCACTGCTGGATCAAGAATAGGGAAACCAAATACAGCATGGACGCAACAATTTTAAAGCGCGGATCCAATCGGTGAATCGGAGATTCAACGGCATAATATTGTCCGATGGTTATATCTCTCAGCATGCATGACCTCCGGTTTTCAGTAAGGGTAAAATGGCGTTGACGGCTTCTTCCACCGTTAAAATGTCATCATCCAGCTCAAATCCCTTTTTATTGAGCGCGTCAATTAGATAGGTGATCTGAGGCACTGCAAGCCCGATTTTTTCTAATGTGTCTATATTTTTGAAAACAGCTCTCGGCGTATCATCAAAGACGATTTTTCCTTGATTCATGACAATAAGACGCCCGGCTACGCGCGCCATATCTTCCATGCTATGTGATACAATAATGACTGTAATTTTCTCTGTTTCGTGGAGTTGCTTGATCTGTTTGAGGATTTCATCACGTCCACGCGGATCCAATCCGGCGGTCGGTTCATCCAATATCAAAAGCTCCGGTTTCATTGCAAGCACCCCGGCAATGGCCACACGGCGCTTTTGACCGCCGCTGAGCTCAAAGGGGGATCTGTCTTTATAAGTTTCATAATCCAACCCGACGCGTTGCATCGCTTCCCTCACGCGTAAGTTGATTTCTTTTTCGTCCAATTCAAGGTTTGTCGGACCAAATGCGATGTCTTTTTCAATGGTTTCTTCAAAAAGTTGATATTCAGGATATTGAAAAACCAGGCCGACACGTTTTCTGACTTCAATAATTCTCTTTTGTCTCGCCTGAATTTCAGCTTTGCTTTCACTGTTTCTCTTTGCGACATCTAGTGAGTGCGTGATGTTGTATCCACTGACGACAATTTCGCCGTCTGTC
>JASUTA010000022.1 GCA_030445805.1 Clostridiales bacterium | reverse complement strand
GTGCATTCAGGCAAATCAAATCATAAATTTCAATATGAGAGTTCTTAAAGATTCTGCAATCTGGGCCATATTTTCACTGGCATTGGCAATTTCTTCAATCGCAGCGGTCTGTTGCTCAATTGCCGCCGAAGCTTCCTGCGTGCCGGCGGCATTTTCTTCCGATATGGCCGACAGATTTTCCATAATGGCAGAGATGCTCTTTCGACTGCCCTCCATTTTCCGGAAGAAACATTGAGCGCCTCAATCGCCGTCTGAACTTTATCGATGGCTTCTGCAATCTGTTCGAATTTTTCTTCCGTTTTTCGAACACTGTCCGTTTGTGCTTTGACGATGTCGATAACCGCTTTCACTTCTTCCACAGACCCCTGCGAACTAAACTTCAATTCACTGATGACTTTTTGAATTTCCGCAGTGAAATTATTCGACTGTTCCGCCAGTTTTCTGATTTCGTCGGCGACAACCGAGAATCCTCGACCGGCTTCTCCGGCTCTGGCCGCTTCAATCGCGGCGTTGAGTGCAAGAAGATTGGTTTGCTCCGCGATGCTTTGGATCATACCGCTTGCCGATTCAATCTGTTCTGCGCTGTCATTGTTCCCCAAAATGGCTTTTTGAATGCTCTCCACAGCACGGTTGTTTTGTTTCGTCTTTTCAATGAGGTCTCCGAGAATTTCAAAGCTCTCATTTTTCTTATTTTCAATCACATGGACAGCATCGTTGAGTCGGTTCAGGTGTGTCGCATCTTCTTCGGCAAGTGCACCCAAGTATCCGACATCTTCTGCTGCATGTGTGGTATCTTTTGCCTGTTCTCCGGCGCCGTCCGCAATGGCTTCAATGGTTCGCGCCACTTCATCGGCTGCTGTCGCCGACTGTTGAGCGGTTGCAGTCAGTTCTTCCGATGAAGCCGCAACCTGTTCGGAAGATTCCGAAGTTTTGATGACAAAGTTTCGAATATTTTCCGTCATAAGGCCCAAGGCTTGACTCATCTCTCCAATTTCATCTCTTCTCTGAGCCAATTTTTCTGAAGTTCCGGATTCATCCCGTCTGAAGTCAAGGTTTGATTGCTTTTTAAGCAATTGTGTTATTTTAGAAATCGGCCTTGTAATGCTCAAAATGATACCGAACATAGACAAAATCAAAATAATCGATACCACCACACTGAGTCCCAAAGAAAATGTAACGCCGCTTCGTCCGGTTTCAACAAAAACCTGATTGCTGGCATCCGCTTCTTCGACCATAATCTCGGAAAGTTGATTCATGGCATCATAATAGTTTGTTCTGTAAACATCCAAACTTTCGTCTTCTTTTTCAATCTGATTCTGAGTCAAGTTCCCGGCAATCAATCCCGGAATCAAATTGCTTTCCAGTTCCTGTTCGAACTTTTGCGCCGTTTCAATCGCCTGATCGATCAGTTGATATTCGCTTTCCGTGTCGGCCGCTTCCCTAATTGCGGTCAAACTTTCCTCTATAGTCCCTTTGTAATCTTCATACTCTTTTCCGAGAGTCTCAGAATACCCATTGATGATCATGTCCGATACAATGCTGGACAGGGTGATCAAGTGATGTTCTCCATCAATAATCTCTTGGACATCCAAGGAGCGCTCATAACTTGAATCTTGAAGCGCAATCAATGCCCGCGTTTGGAAAAAGGACACTGCGCTTAAACTCGCCAGTGCGACAACCGCAAGAAGCAGAAGCGAGATGAGCTTCGCTTTAATTGTAAAATGAATTCGTGGTGCTTTGCTTTCCATAAGTATCCTCCGAGAATTGGTCTGAACTGGCTGAACGCATTCTTTCGCGCATTTCCGATACTTAAATATAGCACATGCGCAGACCATGAAACAACCTCGAATCCACTCTGTTTGTTAAAGTTTACACATTATTTTCAATCCTTTTACACGTTGTTTTTATTCGTAAATTCATCGCTTCTAAAAACGTCTTATTATAAAAAAAGCCACTCGACACGAATTGTGTCGAATGGCTTTTTAAGGTTATATATTTTTGTTGTGTTCTTTAAGGCGGATGCGGTTGATGGCCCGTTTAAGTGCCGCTTCAGCCCGCAACATATCGATTTTTGTCGCTTCGCCTTTTTCATGACCTTCCATAATTCGCTTTTCTGCACGCTCTTTAGCGCGGATGGCACGGTCGAGGTCGATTTCTTCCACCCATTCGGCGGAATCGACTACAACAGTCACCAGTTCTTCCGTCACTGTCAGAAATCCCGTAGAATTTGCCGCCAATAGGAATGTTTCATCTTCTTGACGAATCCGCAGGCTTCCGATTTTGAGAGGTGCAACAAGAGGTTCATGGTCATATAAAATTCCTATATCGCCCTCCGTGGTACGCGCGATCATCATATCGGTTTCACCGCTGAAAAAATTGCGATCCGGCGTAACGACTTCAAGCTTGAATTTATTGCCCATTTAAGCACCTCCATTAAGCTTTGTTGTTCTTATATTTTTCCACAACCTCATCAATGGTACCGCAGAAGAAGAACATTTGCTCAGGAATGTCGTCGTGGAGGCCGTCTAAGATTTCTCTGAATCCGCGAACCGTCTCTTTAACCGGAACATACACGCCTTTGAAGCCTGTAAATTGCTCTGCGACGTGGAACGGTTGAGAGAGGAAACGTTGTACTTTACGCGCACGGCTTACAACCAGCTTATCCTCATCGGAAAGTTCATCCATACCGAGGATGGCAATGATGTCTTGAAGTTCATTGTATCTTTGCAGAATTTCCTGAACTTCGCGCGCAACTTTGTAGTGTTCTTCTCCGACAACATCCGGTGACAGAATACGGGAAGAAGAATCCAGCGGATCCACGGCCGGGTAAATCCCGAGCTCAGAAATTTTTCTGGAAAGGACCGTTGTTGCATCAAGGTGCGTAAATGTTGTAGCCGGAGCCGGGTCAGTAAGGTCATCGGCAGGAACGTATACGGCCTGTACCGATGTGATAGACCCTTTGTTGGTCGACGTGATACGCTCTTGGAGCGCACCCATGTCGGTAGCCAGTGTCGGTTGGTAACCAACGGCACTCGGCATACGGCCGAGGAGTGCGGAAACTTCCGAACCGGCTTGTGTAAATCTGAAGATATTATCGATGAAGAGCAAGACGTCCTTGCCTTCTTGATCACGGAAATATTCAGCCATTGTAAGACCGGTCAAGGCAACGCGCATACGTGCTCCTGGCGGTTCGTTCATTTGGCCGAATACGAGCGTTGTCTTTTCGAGAACGCCGGATTCCATCATTTCATAGTAAAGGTCATTTCCTTCACGGGTACGTTCGCCGACACCGGCAAATACGGAAAGACCACCATGGTTACTTGCGATGTTACTGATCAGTTCTTGGATAATAACGGTTTTACCGACACCGGCACCACCGAAGAGACCGATCTTACCACCTTTTGAATATGGGGCAATCAAGTCAACGACTTTAATTCCCGTTTCGAGCATTTCTGCAGAAGTTTCTTGATCGACAAACGCAGGGGCTTCCCTGTGAATCGGCCAAAAGTCTGCTTGGCCTTTTTCGATTTGTCCTTTTTCATCTATGGTTTCACCCAGTACATTGATCAATCTGCCCAGTGTAGCACTGCCCACCGGAACAGAGATTGGCGCACCTGTCGATACTGCATCGATTCCTCTGATGAGACCGTCCGTTGAACTCATTGCAACGGCTCTGACAGTCCCGTCACCGATGTGTTGCATTACTTCGGCAACGACGTGAACATCTTTGTAATCTATCGTAACAGCATCGTAAATATTAGGAAGCTGATCCGCTTCAAATCTAATATCGAGTACAGGTCCAATGATTTGGACGATTTTACCAATCGCCTGATCCATACTCTTTCACTCCCTTTCACTTGTTATTTTAGTGCTTCAGCACCACCAACAATTTCCGTAATTTCCTGCGTAATCGCCGCTTGACGCGCTTGGTTAAACGAAAGAACCAATTCGGCAATGATTTCTTCCGCATTATCGGAAGCACTTTCCATCGCCACACGTCTTGCCGCTTGCTCGGAAGCCGCCGACTCTATCAAGCCGCCATAAATTGTGCTTTCAAGGTACTTAGGCACAATGAAATGCAATACCGCTTCAGGGGATGGCTCGTATTCGACAAAGTCGACCGGCGCCTCATCCTTAATCGATTTCACTTCCGGACGTTCGATCGGCAGAACTTGCAAAGAAGTCGCCACTTGGGAAATCGTGCTGGCAAATCGTGTGTAAACGAGTTGAATCGCATCGACTTCGCCGTCGTTGAACAATTTCAAAGCAATTTTTGCAATCTGAAGTGCATGGATATGCTCCGGACTTTCCGAAATATTGAGGAACGTATCGACGACATCAAATCCGCCTCTTGCAAAAGCATCGTATGCTTTTCGCCCGATGACGAGGAATTTTGCTTTGCTCTTATCCTGAACCGACTCAAGTGTTTTCTTAACGGCATTTACGTTATAACCGCCGCAGAGACCGCGATCCGAAGTAATCACGATGAAAAGTGTCTTTTTAATCGCTTTATCAGACGCGATGTATCGGGTACGAATGCTGTTATCTGCTCCGAGAATATCCTGAACGGCTTCTGTCACCGTCTCGAAATACGGTTTGGTGATGTCCATTCTGTCTCGGGCGCGTTTAAGCTTCGCAGTCGCAACCATCTCCATGGCTTTGGTGATTTGCATGGTGCTGTTGACACTTCGTATTTTACGCTTTATATCACGCGTACTACTACCTGCCATCTTTTTCCTCCTCTATGGAAGCCACTATGCTTTGAACGTTGCTTTAAACGCCGTAATACCTTCTTTGAGTTTCTCTTCCATTTCCGCTGACAACACACCTGTTTCAAGAATGCTCTTTCCGACTTCCGGATGGTGCATGTCGAGGTAATCGACAAGACCCGTTTCGAATGCTCGGATGTCACTCGGATCAATATCCGCCATGTAACGATTTACGATTGCGTAAATGGCCATAACTTGATGTTGAACCGGCATCGGCTTGTATTGCGGTTGTCTCAGGATTTGCATGAGGCGCTCACCATGATCGAGTGTATCCTTCGTCTCTTTGTCGAGTTCGGAACCGAACTGAGCAAAAGCGGCGAGTTCTCTGTATTGTGCGAGCTCCAGCTTGATCTTGCTGGCAACTTTTTTCATGGCTTTAATCTGTGCGGAGCCCCCTACACGAGATACGGAAATCCCCGGGTTTACAGCCGGTCTTTGTCCTGAGAAGAACAGTTCCGATTCAAGGTAAATTTGTCCGTCAGTAATGGAAATAACGTTCGTCGGAATGTACGCGGAAACGTCACCGGCTTGCGTTTCAATGATTGGGAGTGCTGTGATGGATCCCGCACCGAGTTTGTCGCTCAATTTTGCGGCACGTTCAAGTAAACGGCTATGCAAGTAGAAGACATCCCCCGGGTATGCTTCACGTCCTGGCGGGCGTCTCAGAAGCAAGGACATGGCACGGTATGCCACAGCATGTTTGGATAAATCGTCGTAGACGATCAAAACGTGCTTTCCGGCATACATGAGCTCTTCAGCCATGGTGACGCCGGCATATGGTGCGATGTATTGGAGCGGAGCCGGTTCAGAAGCCGTAGCCGCAACGATACATGTGTAATCCATTGCACCGTGATCTTCCAATTGCTTAACGATTTGAGCAACAGTAGATCTCTTTTGACCGATTGCAACATAGATGCAATAAACATCTGTATTTTTTTGATTGATGATGGTATCCAGGGCAATCGCCGTTTTACCGGTTTGGCGGTCTCCGATGATGAGTTCGCGCTGTCCGCGCCCGATCGGAATCATTGAGTCAATTGCTTTGATACCGGTTTGAAGCGGTTCATGAACCGATTTTCTGTCAATAACACCGGATGCTTTGACTTCGATCGGTCTGAATTTATTTGAAGGAATTGGACCTTTGCCATCCAATGGCTGTCCAAGTGAATTAACAACACGTCCGAAGATATTCTCGCCGACAGGAACTTCTACAACGCGTTCCGTTCTCTTGACGAGGTCTCCTTCTTTGATGTATTCGTCTGAGCCGAAGAGCACGACACCGACACTGTCTTCTTCTAGGTTGAGTACCATGCCATAGACTTCATTAGGAAATTCGAGAAGCTCTCCCGACATACAATTTTGAAGTCCATGCACTCTGGCAATACCGTCTCCGATTTGAATAACAGTTCCCGTGTCCTCTACTTGAAGCTTAGACGCATAGCGTTCGATCTGTGCTTTAATCACAGAACTGATTTCTTCTGGTCTTAGATTCATTGTTCAACACGCTCCCACTAAATTATTGTTTGAGTTAAACCTTCGAGCATATTCTCCAGCTTGTATTTTACAGAACCGTCGATGATGCGATCGCCGAATTTAACCACCATGCCGGCAATAAGCTCAGGATTGATGACAACTTTCATGTCTACATTCTTTCCTGTAAGCGTTTCCAGATGCTGATGAAGCTCGGCCGCCTGTGCTTCCGTGAGCGGTAAAACGCTCTCGACAGAGGCATTCAGCACATTGTTATATGCATTGACGCGCGCATCGAAATCGGCTTTGATTTTAAGCAGCTCATTTCCTCTTCTCTTGTCGAGCACGATTTTCAGGAAATTCATCATATACTCTGACACTTGGCTTGAAAACACTTCCGAAGCAGCATTCTTTTTGTCCTCAAAATTGATCATTGGGGACTTGAGTAGCTCAAAGAACGCAGGATACGTCTTCAGGCTCGAAGCAACGAGATCAAACTCCGCTCCGATCTGCTTCAGCATATCCTTTTCAATCGCAAACTCGAAAAGGGCTTCCGAATACGTTTTGCTGACTAATTCTGCCATCTTGTATCACCCACTTCACTGATGAACTTATCGATAAGTTCCTTGTGATCGGATTCACTCAGATTTTTTTGAACCACTTGAGATGCGGCGAGAATTGTAAGCTCGGAGATCTGATCTTTTAACTCGTTGATCGCTTTGACTCTTTCTCTCTCCAGCTCTTTTTGAGCACTGACTTTCATGCTTTCAATTTCCGCTTCCGCAGATTTCACAATTTCAATCGCTTTTGTTTCGGCAATTTGAGTTTGCTTTCTGAGGATTTCTTTTCCTTCCTCTTCCGCATGTTTCAATTTGCCTTCATATTCGCCTTTAAACGCAAGTCCCTGTTCTTCCAAGTTCTTGGCGTCTTGAATTTGATTTTTAATTTCGTTTTCGCGATTTTGCATGAAAGTCGTTACAGGTTTAAACAAGAAATGTCTCAGAATCAAAAATAGGATGAGCGTATTGATCAGCTGGAACACGAAGTTCCAGTTTAGTTCTACAAGCCCTAAACGCAGGGCCAAGTCCATACTCATTGTTATCCTCCTTTAAATTAAGGAATCATCCTAGTTTGTGATTAGAGCATACCTACCAGTGGGTTTGCAAACAATAAAATCAGTGCGATAACGAGACCGTAGATACCGGTTGTTTCGGCAACGGCTGCACCGAGAAGCATCGTTCTGACAATATCACCTTGCGCTTCAGGTTGTCTACCGACACCTTCCGCACCTTTACCAGCGGCATAACCTTGGCCGATACCAGGTCCGATACCTGCGATCATTGCAAGTCCTGCTCCGATTGCCGAGCAAGCAAGAATTAGAGCTCTTCCAGTAATTGTTTCCATAATAATGAATCCTCCTTATGATCTTAAATTCATCATAATCCGTTTAAATTAGTTCAAGAGACTAAGCAACGGATTTGCAAAGAGCAATACCAGCGCGATAACCAGCGCATAGATGCCCGTCGTCTGTGCGACCGCTTGGCCCACAAGCATTGTTCTTACAATTTGAGATTGAAGTTTAGGCCGTTTACCGACCGCTTCTGTTCCTTTACCAGCTGCATAACCCTGACCGATACCAGGTCCGATACCCGCAATCATCGCGAGTCCTGCACCAATCGCAGAAGCCATGATGACAAGGGCCGAACCCTCTAGTGTCACCAACGGATTACCGAACAGCATGATCAAAGCAATAACGAGTGCTAAAATACCTGATGTTTCTGCAACTGCAGCTCCCAGAAGCATAACCATCGTCGTTTCTCTCTGGCTTTTGGGATTTCTTGAAACCGCTTCCGCGCCTTTCCCCGCCGCATAGCCCTGGCCAACGCCGGGACCGATACCTGCGATCATTGCAAATCCTGCACCGATCGCTGTTGCGGAGAGTATAAGCGCCTTGGGTTCAAAAGTCATCAGCCATTCAAGAAAACGAATAATGAAATTGGTTGAATCCATGCATTCACCCCTTTTGCTTTATCCCTTCGCCTATTCCATGGCGCCGGAGACAAATACCATTGTCAACATTGTAAAGATAAACGATTGCAGCACGCCTGAAAATAAGTCAAAGTAAATATGCAATACTACAGGAATGCCGGCCTCAAAAATAGGAACCGCCAAGCCTAAAATACTGCCGAGTGCGCCGTATACAAGCGACATAATGACGACACCTGCAGTGATGTTTCCGAACAAACGGAATCCGAGTGAAACCGGGTTTGCAAGCTCACCGATAATATTGAGCGGAAGCAAAAACGGGATCGGTTCGAGAAACCCTTTGCCGTACTTAAGCGGCCCTTTTGATTTCATGCCGAAAAATTGGGTCAGCACAAAAGTCGTAATGGAAAGCGACATCGTCGTGTTTAGATCGGCAGTCGGCGGTCTGAGACCAAGCAAACCGATAATATTGGAAATACCGATTAACAAGAACAGTGTTCCGACGTACGGTGCCCATGCGGCATTTTTGATGCCCATGTTTTGAGTCGTCAGATTGTTAATCGTTTTGACCAACGTTTCAGTGAACAGTTGCAGGCCTTTCGGTTCTTTTTTCATATTTCTCGTTGCTACGATCGAGAAAATAAGAAGAAAAGCCATAATAAACCAAGTGACCGTTACCGTTTCCGAAACGGGAATATCCCCAATGTAAAACGCCACGTGAGGTCCAAAACCATCAGTCCCCATTCGATTCATCCTCCTTTCTTCTAAAGATATTTTGAAAATACTTTTTGTCATTAAATAAATTTGTAGCAAGAATTATCAACTTAATCGTCATGAGCCCGACAATCGTTCCCAGGACGTTGATATATGGTGCAATAATAGAAATGTAGATGACGACACCCGTAATGACATACCGCAAAAAGTATTTTGTCGTCGTAAAAGTCTGTGCTTTGCTCGGCGGCATTTGAACCGCTCTGCGCAATGTATTGGCCAGCTCAAAAAAATTGAGCAAACTGATGCCGGTACCAAAGAGAAGCCCTAAAATAAAAGCTTTTGGATTTTCAAGCAAAAAAATACTCAAAAGCGAAATCACACCTATTAAAGGAATAATTATACGTATAATTGTCATCTGCGTCTTTCTGACCGAATCCATCTTTCACGTCCCTTCACATTGCCGATACCTATTCATTATAGCACTTTTTAAGAGTATGATAAGTGCCCGGATAAAAATTCGTCCCGGTAAACCTCAAATTTACATCGTTGAATTTCCATCGTCTGAACGCTTGTCGTCGTTTGTATACACTTTTTCTTCTTGGTGTATCCGTTTGGATTCGTTCGTGTTTTCTGGGGAGTCCACTTTTTCCCCTTTGTGTTTTGACGCTTCTTTCAATCGATGCACATACATTTCAATGGGTTCTTCATCTTGATATTCATTCGATTTTTTGACACTTAATGCATATAAATTGCGAAAAGCAGAACCGACTCCGATCACCAAGAAGAGAAACAGGAGAATGTGCCCGGTTCCAAATCGGTCGTCAAGCCACCTTCCGATGATGACTCCGCCTGCAATCGGCGTAAGCATCATAATGCCCACCTGAGATAAGAGAGCCAAATTTTGAAGGATACCACTTCTTTTTTTAAACACAGAGATGCCTCCCAAAATGTTTGTTAAAACATTATAACATACTTTCTTCAATTTATACATCATTTGAAAAAGGCTCTTAATTCGTTATTAATATAGGTTGAATTTATGTTCAAAAAAAAGAAATGGAAATTGCCAAAGCTTTAATTTTCAACCTTTTTGGCAATTCTCTGAACGTTTTTTTTTAAAAAATAAAAAAAATTTATATTGATAATTAGTTAACAATAACTGCAACACAAGACACCGCAACAGCTGTATGCTGTATAATGAATTCTGGATACCGTATACAATGTACTTATTTATCTTCGGTTTTATACCAATTTTTGATTGCCTCTACAATGCACTCACAGCTCTTTCCATCGCCGTAAGGGTTCACAGCTTCCGCCATTTTTTTATAATGATCGGCATCTGTGAGAAGTTCGCGGCAAATATTATAAATATTTTGTGCTTCAACACCGGCGACGACGACTGTCCCCGCTTCCACAGCTTCAGGTCGCTCTGTTTCAGTTCTTAAAACAACCACCGGTTTTCCGAGAGCCGGTGCTTCTTCCTGAATACCGCCGGAATCAGATAAAATGAAATAAGATTTTCCCAGTAAATTAGCAAACGGTTCATATTCCAAAGGTTCAATGAGGTGGATTCTCGAATGATTTCCAAGATATTTTGCCGCCGCTTCCCGAACGACGGGATTGAGATGAACCGGGAAAACAATTTCAACATCCTCAAAATCATCGGCAATTCGACGAACCGCGGTGAAAATTTGTGCCATCGGCGCACCCAAATTCTCCCGGCGATGTGCTGTCATTGAGAGAATGCGTTTGTTTTTAAAATCCAATTGGTTCAGCAGCGGATTATCGAAAATATAATCCTCGCGTACAACAGAGAGCAGTGCATCGATAACCGTATTGCCCGTCTTATAAATAAACGTACTCGGTACGTTTTCGGACAGCAGGTTGGCGACATTGCCGTCCGTTGCGGCAAAATGAAGCGTGGCCAGACGAGAGGTGAGCAGACGATTCATTTCCTCCGGGAATGGGCTGTATCGATCTCCGGTACGCAGTCCCGCTTCAACATGTCCCACGGGAATTTGTTTGTAAAATGCGGCGAGCGCCGCAGAAAAAGTCGTTGTCGTGTCTCCGTGCACCAAGACGAGATCCGGTTTTTCCGCATTGAGAATATCGCCTACCGACAAAAGGACACGCGTCGTGATTTCTTCCAGCGTCTGTCCGCGTTTCATCAAATCCAAATCGTGCTGTGGTGTCAAAGAGAAGAGTTCCAACACTTGATCCAACATTTCCCTGTGTTGTGCCGTCACGCAGAGCACAGAGTCAATACCGTCTTCCGCTTCGAGTTTCTTGACGAGCGGCGCCATCTTTATGGCTTCCGGTCGCGTGCCGAATATAGACATTACTTTAATCATGCAAGCCTCCTTATTCCCCTTCATATATCCTTTTCTATATCCCTATATACAAGAAAAGGGACCTCTCAGTCCCCTTTTTCAGTCTTTTCTTATTCAAGCGTATTTTTCTTATGCAAAATCAGCGATCGGTTCACCGGTATGAAAACGACGATTGCCGCAAGCGTCAAAAGCACCGCAGCATGCATCCAGTTTTCCTTGAGAAGTGCTACAGAACCGGCTCCAAGCAAAGCACTGATCAGATACATGGACAGAACCGCCTTACGCTGTCCCAAACCGATAGACAAAAGCCTGTGATGCAAATGCCCTTTATCCGCTTGCATAATCGGTTTTCGATTAATCAAACGCCTCAGAATGGCAAATGCCGTATCGAAAATCGGAACGCCGAGTGCGAGAAACGGAACGACGACAGTCAGGGCCGTTGCCCCTTTAAGTGCGCCATCCACCGAAACCGCTGCGAGGACGAGCCCGAGGAAGAGCGCCCCCGTATCCCCCATAAAAATTTTTGCCGGATTAAAGTTATAAGGCAAAAATCCGATGGCGCTTCCGGCGAGAATAATGGTAATCATCGCCGCGTCATATCGATAATTCAACATGGCAATATAACTCAGAGTAACCGCGGCAATTGCCGAAATACCCGCGGCAAGTCCATCGAGTCCATCGATCAAGTTCACCGTATTGGTGACGCCGACAATCCAAAGCACCGTAATCGGAATCGAAAAGGCACCGAGGACAATCAGATTTGAGCCACCGAAGAAATTGGTGAAGTATTTAATTTCAAATCCCGAAAAGACCAAAACCAAAGCGGCTATAATCTGAACGCCGAATTTTAATTTCGCACCGAGCGGCTTAACGTCGTCGATCATCCCGGTAACGAGAATAATCGATGCCGCCACAAACAGCCCCAACAATTTGGTCTGCTCAATATTTGAAAAAAGCAACATGGTTATGAAAAAGCTAGTGAAAATGGCGATACCACCCCAAAGCGGCATCGGCTTGTTATGGACGCGCCGATCGTCTTTTGGAATGTCCAGGGCACCGAATCGATGCGCCAGCCTTATCACAAGCGGGGTCAATAAAAAACTAATGAGCCCCGCAATAATTGCGGGAATATACATAAATGCACCTCTGCTCTATTTTGTACCAAATAGTCTGTCACCGGCGTCGCCAAGACCCGGAACAATATAAGCGTGGTCATTGAGTTTTTCATCGATTGCCGCAATATAAATGTCCACGTCGGGATGTGTTTCCTGAACCGACTTAATGCCTTCAGGGCAACCGATCAGACAGACCAATCGAATGCTCTTTGCACCGCGTTCTTTAATAAATGAAATCGCCGCATTGGCAGATCCACCCGTTGCAAGCATCGGATCTACGACAATAAGATCACGCTCATCAATGTCACTCGGCAATTTGCAGTAGTATTCCACCGGCTTAAGGGTTTCAGGGTCACGGTAAAGACCGATATGCCCTACTTTTGCAGCCGGAAGCAAGTTTAAGAATCCGTCTACCATGCCGAGTCCCGCTCTTAAGATAGGGACAATCCCGACTTTTCTTCCGGAAAGAACTTTTGTCTTGGTTTTACAGATTGGCGTTTCGATCTCAATTTCTTCAAGCGGCAAATCCCGCGTTACCTCGTAGGCGAGGAGCATAGAGATTTCTTTAACCAGTTCTCTGAATTCTTTAGACCCCGTATTTTTGTCTCGGATTAAGCTCAGTTTGTGCTGAATCAGCGGATGATCCATTTCAAATACCTTACTCATGGCAGACTCCTTTATAAATTTTTTGATTCAATGGCTTTGATTTTATTGACGCGTTTTTCATGTCGACCGCCTTCAAAAGAAGCATCAAAAAAAGCATCGACAATCTTCATGGCAAGGCCTTCGCCGACAACGCGTTCTCCCATCGCCAAAATATTGGCGTTGTTATGCTTTTTGGCCATTTCTGCGCTGAATGTATCACTCACAGGTGCGGCAATGACGCCTTTCACCTTATTGGCTGCAATGGATATGCCGAGCCCCGTACCACAGACGAGTACACCGAAGTCATACTCCCCCGATACGACCGCTTCGGCCACACGTTCCGCATAATCGGGATAATCACAGGATTCCAGGCTGTACGTCCCAAAATCATATGTTTCAAATCCCTTTTCTTCCAGATGTTTTTTAACAGCGTTCTTCAAATGAAATCCGCCGTGATCCGATCCCAATGCGATCTTCATGTGGATACCTCCCTAATTTTATAAAACGGGGATTTCCTTATAAAAACACCCTAGTCTATTATAAGGATTCACCCTTTAAAAATCAAATTAAATTCTCATGACTTTCCCGGAAGCCGCTTTTTTCAACCGATTCATAATGGCATATCCGAGCCCGACGGATTCCACACCGCGAACGAGAATCAGGTCGCATCCCAGTGCGTCCATCTCCCTCAAATCCGCAAACAACCGTCCGGCAAAGACTTCCAAATGATCTCCGCGCCCATGATGGCTTAAGACCACTTCTGACGGAGAATCGGAGACCAGTCGCTTCAGCACGAGGGCATCCCCCTCAAACACCATGATTCCCACTTTTTTCCCCGTTTTTACCGCTTGATTTGTCATCTCAGCAATCTTTTGAATCACCGGAGTCGTCTCCCCGATATAGACCTGAACCTCCGCCTTCGGCGCATAATGCCGATACTTCATTCCCGGAGATGCCACAGGCCCGTCTCCTACAGGCTCCGAAGCCACATCACAGGCACCGAAAACCGCTTCGATCATTTCTCGTGTGATGCCGCCCGGCCTGAGTATAACCGGTTTTTCTCCCGTCACATCCACAACCGTGGACTCCAGTCCCACTTCCGTTGCCCCGCCGTCTACGACGCAGTCGATGCGACCGTCCATATCTTCGAGGACATGGGCAGCAAGCGTAGGACTCGGCCGTCCCGAAAGATTGGCCGACGGCGCCGCAATAGGCACCCCGGCCAGTCGAATCAGTTCCTGAGCCACAGGGTGGCTCGGCATGCGTACGGCAACCGAATCCAGTCCACACGTCATCTCGTTCGGAATAATCGCTTTTTTCTTAAAAACAAACGTAATCGGCCCCGGCCAAAAAGCATCGATCAACGCCCATGCCCACGGTTTGATATCTTTGACGAGGTCATCGAGCATAGCGATATCCGCAATATGGGCAATCAGAGGATTATCCGCCGGACGATTCTTCGCAGCATAGATTTTTAAAACCGCTTCCGCATCCAAAGCATTGGCCCCGAGGCCGTAAACTGTTTCTGTCGGGAAAGCCACTGTTCCGCCCTCTCTGAGTACTTTTGCGGGCCACTCAAGACTCTGGGCCAGTGCGCTTTCATTACACGCTTCTACGTTAATATATTTGGTTTTTTTCTCTTTTTCCATGTGGAACCTCTCTTGATACACACCGTAAAAAAGCAGTCCTCAGACTGCTTTCTCGGCATAACGTATTATGTATTGCGAAAAGATTTCTTTAAAAGCGATGGCGTCATCAGCGTTGAAACCAAAACCATCAAAATGGACGCCGCCATATCTTTGTCCGTCAACACCTGCATCTGTTGCCCCAAATGGGCGACAATCAAAGCCACTTCGGCTCTGGGCAACATGCCGACACCGATTTGCATGGCTTCATGATATTTAAATCCGGTAATGCGCGCTCCGAAAGCACATCCCCAAACTTTACCGATCGACCCCAGAACAATCAGGATAAGCCCAATGCCCAGCGCACTGAATGCAATGCTGAGATCAATGTCCATACCGACGCCCACAAAGAAAACCGGTATAAAGAGAAAGTTTGAAATCTTACCGAACTCATGGGTAATTTTATGTCGATAGTGCGTCATCGACAGAATAACGCCCGCAAAATAACCGCCTGTAATGGCGGCAATACCAAGCTCTTCCGACAAAAATGCAAATACGAAACATAAAATAATTGAAAATGTAATCACCTTATCATCGACATCCCGTTCCGGGTTCATGTGCCTGAACAGCCTTAAAATAATCCGCCCGACCACGTAGACGATGACAAAGAATCCGACGACTTGAATCAAAACCATTCCTACGGAACTGGATGCTCCAGGATTGACAATACTGACCAAAAGCGTCAGTAAAATAATGCCGAGCACATCGTCGATAATCGCCGCACCCAGAATCATGGTGCCCTGCTTGGTGTGCATCTGCCCGATTTCACGCAGTGTCTGAACCGAAATACTGACCGATGTCGCCGTCGTTACAATTCCCAGAAAAATAGCCGCCGCCCATCCGGCGCTCGGATAGAAAATAAACATGCCGACAACCACAAGCACTGCCGGCAAAATAACCCCGCCAATTGCAATGGAAGAAGACGACTTAATCGATGCAAACAACTCTTTAACATCGGTTTCAAGACCTGCGACAAACATGAGCATAACGACACCAATCTGTGCAAAATGCTCTATAATCGCCGTCTTTTCCATCAGTCCCGCGCCTAAAATAAGCCCTGCAATAATCTGGCCCAGGACTGCCGGTTGTTTTAGTTTGGCACTGAGTAAGCCTCCGATATGAGCTGCCAACAAAATAATCGCCAGATCCAGTAAGAATCCGTATCCCTCTTCCATAATTCCCCCCAGATAATTACGACTAGTATACTGAACTAGTATACACCAGGGCTTTTAGTATTTCAAGGGAAAATGCAGTTTTTTAACATTCAGGATTCTAGCGTCTTCAAGGCTTCCGCTTGATAAAATGTCGCTAAAGCGTCAATCATTTCATCAATTTCACCATTCATAAAGGCCTCTAATTTATAAATCGTGATCGGAATCCTATGGTCGGTAATCCGCGTTTGCGGGAAATTGTACGTCCGGATTTTTGCGCTTCGGTCGCCCGTCCCTACTTGACTCCTGCGTTGTTCCGCAATTTCTTCATTTTGTTTGCTGAGTTCGCGTTCATACAGGCGTGCCTTCAATACCTGAAGGGCTTTTTCCTTATTTGAAAGCTGAGATTTGCCGTCTTGACACGTGACGACAAGGCCCGTCGGAAGATGCGTCACCCGCACGGCAGAGTCCGTCGTATTGACACTCTGACCGCCGTTTCCGGAAGATCTGAACACATCAACGCGAATATCATTTGGCTTAATTTCGACTTCGACATCATCCACTTCCGGGAGAACCGCCACCGTCGCCGTGGACGTGTGAATGCGCCCGCCGGATTCCGTCTGAGGAATCCTCTGAACGCGGTGCGTGCCGCTTTCGTATTTCAATCGGGAATAAGCACCGTTTCCTTTAATCATAACCGAGGCTTCTTTGATGCCGCCGACGCCGGTCTCATTGGTGTTTAACACTTCAATTTTCCAACGTTTCAATTCCGCATAGCGCGTGTACATCCGAAGCAATTCCGCCGCAAACAATCCGGCCTCGTCACCACCGGCACCGGCACGCACTTCCAAAATAACGTTGCGCGAATCGTTCGGGTCTTTCGGCAGAAGCAATTTTTTCAAATCATTTGAAAGCGTTTCTTTTTTATCTTGGAGTTCCGACAATTCCATTTTCGCAAGCTCGCGCATTTCATCGTCGTCGCTTTCGTCACGCAGCATCTGCGCTTCCTCTATTCCCTTTTCCGTCTCTTTATAGACTTTGTAAACTTCAGCGATCTCAGCCAGCTCGGCATGTTCTTTCATCAGGCGCTGCCAGTTTTTTTGGTCATTGATCACCTCAGGATCCGAGAGTTTGTGCCCCAACTCTTCATACTTTTCAACAATAAAGTCCAACTTATCAAACATGGTTTATCTCTCCTCTAAAATACCGTATATAAACCGCGGAATCCCGCAAAGATCTTCAAAATGACCGATGCCGCCATAGCCGAACGCAACGAACATCGCCTCAATTTCAGGCATCTGATTGTGCCCGGCCTCGAACACCAAAATTCCTCCCGGAACGAGGTACGCTCTGGCATCGGGAATGATTTTTCTGTAAAAATCCAATCCGTCCTCTCCGCCGAATAAAGCCATCTCCGGTTCAAACAGGCGCACTTCACGCTGGAGCGTTTCACGGTCGGTTTCAGGAATGTACGGCGGATTGGAAACGATGATGTCGAACCGCATTTCCTTCGAAACAGCAGAAAACAAATCGCTGACCCCAAAGGTCACCCTTTCTGTGATATCGTTTTTTCGAGCATTGTATTCGGCCGTTTTGACAGCCGCTTCCGAAATGTCAACGCCGACCACCTCCGCCTTTGAAACAGCGCGTGCAATGGATACGGCTATCGCGCCGCTCCCCGTCCCGATATCGAGAACACGTACCATCCGATCCGATACGGCTTTTTCTATTCGCTCTTCCAAACGTGCGATGACCCATTCGACCAACGTTTCCGTCTCAGGTCTGGGGATTAATACGTCCGGCGATACGGCAAACAGGTGCCCCATAAAGCCCTGTTCACCCAAAATATACTGGAGCGGCTCATGAAAGGAGCGCCTATCTGCAATTTGCTGAATACGCGCCCATTCCGCTTCTGATAAACGCTTTTCTTTTTCAATCAGCAAATCCAGCGGCGAACAGTTTAAAACCGATGTCATCACCAGCTTGGCCTCCGCCTTGTAGCTCGGCGTAATGGATTCAAGCGCTTGTTCCAGCCAAATTTGCGTTTCCCGACGCGTCATCGGCATGATTTTCCTCCTAGATAGCTTCCACCGTTTTTTCCGAATCTGTCGGCTCTTTATCTGCCTGTTCTTTTTGAACCTGGCTGGCATCCAGGCCTTCTTCTTTAAGCACGCAGAGGAATGCCGCAATGGCGACTTCAAGTTGTTTATCATCCGGCTCTTTTGTCGTCAATTTTTGCATCATAAGCCCCGGCACACTAATCGCCCGCACAATCGGATGCGATGAACGTCCGGCAATCTTGATGACTTCATAAGACAACCCGGCGACGACAGGGAACAAGAGCACCTTAATTAAGACCCTCATGAGAACACTGTCCCAACTGATAAACGTAAACAGCAGAATGCTGATGATCAATACGAAAAAGATAAAACTCGTTCCGCACCTCGGGTGCAGAGTCGTGAATTTTCTGGCATTTTCAACAGTCACTTCTTCACCGCTCTCGTAACAGTGAATCGTCTTGTGCTCCGCACCGTGGTATTCAAAGACGCGCTTGATATCCGGCATCTTTGAAATAACCGCAATATAAATAATGAAGACACCGATTTTTACTGCGCCCTCAATAGCGCTGAGTATCCACCCGGTTTCAATGAATCGCTTCATAAAACTGACAATCAAAGTCGGGAGTACCCCAAAGAGCAGCATGGCAAAAATCAGGGCAAAGACAATTGAAAACCCGAGCAGAATGTCATCGGCACGCTTTCCGAATTTTTCGTAAAGCCAGGTTTCAAATTTCCCTTTTTCTTCGGTTCCGTCATCTTCGATGTAGAACTCGGCAGAATAAGTCAGCGCTCTCAGTCCGACGATCATGGACGCAAGCAGTGACACAACACCTCTGATAATCGGAAGTTTCGCAATTTTTATTTTTTCAAGCGGAGAGACATTCTCCACTTTCATTTCAATCTCACCGTCGGGTTTGCGCACGGCAATGGCAATTTTTTCGCGTCCGCGCATCATGACGCCTTCTATGAGTGCCTGTCCGCCGATGGCGTTGGGTCTTACGGGTTTGTATTCGCTCATATTATCCTCACATTTCTTGGTCTCTGAGCTCAAAATAGCAAGTGGCGCAAAGTGATTCGTATTCCACTTGATCGGATCCGTCGATAACGACTTGCTCTCCTTCAAAAACAAATTTTCCATTGACTTTCCGACCGTTTAAAATGGCTTTTCGACCGCAACGACAAATGGTTTTGAGTTCTTCAAGGCTATGTGCAATCAACAAGAGTCGTTCCGACCCTTCGAATCCGCGCATTGAAAAGTCAGTTCGGAGACCATAACATATCACAGGTATATTGTGTCTAACGGCAATTTCAAAAAATTGATCAATTTGTATACTTTTAAAAAACTGCGCTTCATCTACCAAGATACAATCAATCCGTCCGTGGCTTTCTTGCCAGTCTAGAACCGCTTTAATGACATTGGCTTCGTGATCCAAAACCAGATCCACTTTCCGCTCAATGCCAAGGCGGGAAATGACCTTGTCTCCGCCTTTTGTATCGGTATAAGGTTTGGCGATAATTGCAGTCATGCCTCTTTCTTGATAGTTGTGGACAACCTGCATCAATGCCGTCGATTTTCCACAATTCATCGCGCCGTATCTAAAATATAATTTAGCCATATTTCCCCCGTTTAATCATATTATAGCATCAAGCGAACCCATTTTTCCCCGTATAACAAAAAAGGTTAGGATTACCCCATCCTAACCTAATCTCTACGCACTCTATTTAAGATTGTATTTCTCTTTGAATTTCTCAGCTCGGCCGCCTCTTTCAACTGCTTTAGCAGTTCCTGTGAAGAATGGGTGGCATTCGGAGCAAATTTCAATTCTGAGTTCAGGCTTTGTAGAGCCGGTCTTAAATGTGTTACCACACGCGCAGCGCACTTCTACTTCTTTGTAATCCGGATGAATACCTTGTTTCATACGTTTCACCTCTTTCCTATATGATTATGTTTATCATAAACATGATATGCAAAATTCAAGCCCTATCATTATAACATAGGATTATCCACAATACAACCTCTAATTTCCCTCTTTATTAATTTTGTCAACCAATTCTTTATTGTTGTCGGTTGTGAGGAGCGTGTCCATAAATTTCTCAATGATTTCCGTGTTGTTGTACTGATCGAATCCGCGTCGTATCGTCCGCACCGCTTCAAGTTCCTCTTCATTAAAGAGCAGTTCCTCTTTTCGGGTGCCCGAACGGCGAATATCGATGGACGGGAAAATACGCTTTTCCGAAAGCTTTCGGTCGAGGAGCAACTCCATATTCCCGGTCCCTTTGAATTCTTCAAAGATGACATCATCCATGCGAGAACCGGTCTCAATGAGTGCCGTCGCGAGAATCGTCAGCGAACCGCCTTCTTCCGTGTTGCGCGCCGCACCGAAAAAGCGTTTCGGTCGGTGAAGCGCATTGGGGTCCAGTCCGCCCGAGAGCGTCTTCCCACTCGGCGGCATGACGAGATTGTAGGCGCGCGCCAATCGCGTGATACTGTCCAGCAGCACGACGACATCCCTGCCTTGTTCAACGAGGGCTTTGGCGCGGCTGAGAACCATTTCGGCCACTTTGATATGATGAGACGGCTGTTCGTCAAAGGTACTGTAAAGCACATCGCCCTGAATGGATCGTTTCATGTCCGTTACTTCTTCCGGGCGTTCGTCGATCAACAACACGATGAGTTCTACTTCGGGATGATTGGTCGCAATCGCCTTGGCAATCTTTTGAAGCAATACGGTTTTACCGGATTTAGGCGGTGCAACAATCAGACCGCGCTGTCCTTTCCCGATGGGGGCAACAAAATCGATGATGCGCATGGCATGGTCTCTTGCCCCGCGTTCCAGACGAAAACGCTTGGTCGGAAAAAGCGGCGTCAAATCGTCAAATTTACGGCGTCTGTATCCGGAAATCGGCTTTTGTCCGTTAATGGCTTTGACATAAAGGAGTGCTTTGAACCGTTCGCCCGGATTCGGAATCCGCGTAACCCCCTGAATTTTATCTCCGGTGCGCATGGAAAACTTTCTGATTTGAGACGGTGACACGTAGACATCGCGCTCGCCGGAAAGAAAATTGTCAAATCGAAGAAATCCGTAGCCCTGTTCTATGATTTCCAGAACCCCTTCCACTTCTTCTCGGTCTCCCGGGGATTGCTTTTCAACCGTTTCATCCGACTCGGCGGCATCATTGAGCTCATCGGTCTCTTCGTCGTCCGCGTCCTCAGCTTCATCTTCCGAATCTTCCGTTTCATCCTCGCCGTCATCTTCGTCCTCAATGGGCTCTTCCGCAACACCCGCTTCAGCTTCATACGATTCATTATAATAACCATATTCCGCTTGGGCAGTCTCATCATTTTCAGTGTTCCCGTTCACGATCAAATCAATCAAAGCATCTTTTTTGTATTTCTGCACGCCCGGATATCCCATGGCTTTTGCAATCTCTCTCAAATCAGCGACTTTTTTCTGCCTCAACATGCGGACATCCATTACCGTTCCTCCAAAATTTTATAAAATAACAATCATGATGCGCTCCGACGCAATTTGTGCTATATTGGAATCAATCCCTTTGATTGACCTCGGTCTTTCAAAGAGAATTTAATCGAAATCATACGCTAAAAACTAGCTCAATACTAACATAATTTGTGACCATAATCAAACGGTGGTGATTCAACAATGAAAAAATGGATGTACACGACAATCTTTTTTATCGCTCTTTTTATAGGGACGTCTTCAGCGGCGTTTGCTCTGTCTGCGGTGCCTTCTATGGGGACTCTTCCGATATCCTATGAAATTACCCTTTCCGGGACATCCATTCCTTTTGCGGAATCACCGATCGCGATTAACGGGGTCATCATGGTCCCCGCTCAAACCTTCTTTGAAAGCGTCGGCGCACAGGTGTATTGGATTGAGTCCGAAAAAACGCTTGTGGCCTATCGTGATAATGTCTTCCTTAAATATACGGGAAACAGCGACCGATATACCCTGAACGGCCTTGAGAAATCCCTCTCCGTAAGCGCTATCATGCGCGGCGGTACCCTGTTCGTTCCGCTGACTTCCGCCACTCAGTCACTCAGCTTAAATTACACCATTGACACATATCATCACATTGCCGCCATTGATTATCGCGAAACCGCTTATCAGTATATGCAAATCGGATACAATCACTACAAACGCATCAATCTTGCCTCTTGGGGCATTAGTTATTATGTCCCCGAATTTTGGACGCTCATCGACGGCACTTATGCCACCTATGGCTTTGCAACCGAATATGAATCTTATCAGCTCGAACCGACGGTATTGCCGCTTGAAGCCGGATTTGATCGAGGAAAACTCACGGAAGCTCTCAAATCCAATTTACAGCTTGAATATGGCGATCAGCTTTCATTCGGCAACACCAAACTTTTGGAAGGCAATACCTACACAGCGCGGACCATCTACTATACCATCACGGATGATGACGGCGTCGTCACCCATTATGTGCTCTATGTTTTTTATGAGAACAATATCGGATACGTCTTTACGGGGCAATATGGCGATATCAACAATCTGACCGACAGTGAAGATGTCTTCGACACCATTGCCAAGACGTTTCAAATCAATAAACTTTCAATCAACGAGCAACTGGAACACTACATTGAGTTAAATCGCTTTTTCAGTGTCGGCATGCATCTGTCTTCCGACCTGTATTCCAATATGCGCGTTGAAAATCAATTCCGGTTTTCAGGTTCCGTCGATGCATCCATCAGCGGCATGCACGTCCTCGTTACAAGAGAAGAGGAACAGATGGAGTTTTACGTACCTGTGGTCGACGGCAGTTTTGACGCCGTCATCTATACGCCGTTCGGCCTCGGCAAGCACAACATCACCGTTGCACTGGATGATACCTCGACCGCCGTACTCGATCAGGCAAGTGCCAACCTTGTCATTCCTTCGGATACAAAAAACCCGGCAGTGGATGAAAATACCGAAACCACGTCCGAAGCCATCACTCCGCCGAGCATTGATGAAATCGTGGATGCCGTTCTGGCACACACGCTGGAGCTGGATACAACCAACACGGTGATGAAGTTTAGCGTCATCAATGTGTCATCCGAAGCCATCAAAAACCTTCTTCCGACCGAGTTCGTCAACTACGACCATCCGGATGTTTACGCGGCTTCCAACGCCGTCACTTACAACCTTACCAGCAATTACGCCAAAGCACGCGCACTTTATCAATGGGTTTATGAAAATTATACGTATTCCACCATTTGGTCTGAAGAGGGCATCCGTACAACAGAACAGCTGGTTCACGCCACCGACGGCAACGCCGTTGAGCTCTGTGTATTGTATACGGGCCTTTTGAGGGCCAACGACATTCCGGCGCGTATTGTCAGGGGAAGTGCCATGGAGGATTCGAGATACTGGGTGGAAGCCTACATCAACGGCAAATGGCTCGTTGCGGATATCCCGATTGAAGTGCTGTCAAAAGACGATACAGGCATTCACTACTTTAATGTAAGCACAACCCTTCAGTATCAAGATTTTGATACGGTTGAAGACCTTTCTTTCTGATTCACTCATTGTTTCACAAAACCGGGCAGAAAAATTAAAGGGTGTTCTCCTTAAGGAGAAC
>JASUTA010000021.1 GCA_030445805.1 Clostridiales bacterium | reverse complement strand
AAGCGGTTCTCGCGGCACTTCCGATTCATTCGGAAGAAATGTCAGATCATCCGTTCTCGGATCTTTTATGCCAAGCACCGGTTCCAATAGATTATTTTGAAGGATGGAGACATCCAAATGCGCGATCGGATGTGAACTGTCATAAGTCCCTTCTTTAGCCCTAATGCCGTACCATAGGCCATCCAGATACATACCGAATTCCGAATGATGCATCGGTTTATACGGAACCTCACTCGGCCCGGAAACCATGTCAAACTTCGTTTCAACCGCATTTAAAAACGAGGCTTTATCATATCCGTTTAAATCGGCAACAACCCGATTGTAATCCATAATAAAAAGGTCTTCATCCGGGAAAATGACCGCCATAAAATAGTTGAAAGGCTCATCCCCTGTGAATTTAGGCATCGCTTCTCGACGGCTCAATCCCACTTTTACGGAAGACGCCGATCGATGGTGACCGTCTGCGATATACAGATATGGCGTTTGAGCAAATATGTGCTCGATTTCCGTTGCCGCCTTTTTGTCATCCACACGCCACAACACATGTGCAATGCCGTCGGATGCAACAAAATTAAACAGCGGCATATGATATTTAATCCAATCATTTACGATTTTATTGATGCGCAGATCCTGACGGTACGTCAGAAAAACCGGCTCCGTATGGGCTTCACAGGCATCAAAATTCTTAATTCGATCCACCTCTTTAGCCGGGCGCGTAAACTCATGTTTTTTAATGATATCATTCATATAATCGTCAATGGATGTACAGCCGACAATACCCGTCTGGATTCGACCGTTCATCATTTGTCTGTAAATATAAAAATGGGCCGCGTCATCTTGGACGAGCGTTCCGGATGCCAACATTTGATCAAGGGCTTGGCGCGCACGCGCATAAACGCGATCGTCATGGTCATCGATTGAATCGTCTAAATCAATCTCAGAACGCACAACGTGCAGAAAAGAATCAGGATTGCCTTCCGCCATTTTTTTTGCTTCTTTTCGATTCATTACGTCATAGGGCAAACAGGCAACTTTCTCAGCCAAATTCGGCTTGGGAAGAATACCTGCAAATGGTTTTACTATAGCCACTGCTTACCTCCGTTTCCGTTCACAATAAAATTTGTCTCTATATGAAGTTTAAACCGATGGGTTTAACCTGAATTTCACATATAAAATATGCTTAGATACCGCCAGATTAAGTAACCTAAGCTATTCTGAGATTAAAGCGACAAGACCGACTCAATGGTTTCAAGCAAGGCTTTTAAGTCTTCCACCGACGTATCCGCCATGTGGGCAATCCTGAAAGTCTTATCTTTTAAATCGCCATATCCGTTCGAAATCATATATCCGCGTTCGCCGAGTTGCTTATTGAGCGCCCCCACATCGATCCCGCGCGTATTTTTTACAGTCGTCAATGTTTTTGAAGCGTATGCCTCATCTACAAAGCACTCAAAATAACGCGTTGCCCATTCACGAACCATCTTTGCCATCTCCGCATGTCGGGCAAATCGATTTTCAAGCCCTTCTTCCAAAATACAATCAAGCTGATAATCCAGTGCAAACATATGCGGGAGTGACGGTGTGGATGGGTATTGATAGTCCTTCTTTTGAATGTATTCATAAAGCGCAAGCAAATCAAAATAGAATCCACGATGCGGGACGGTCTCAGCCGCTTGCCGTGCTTTCTCTGAGAAACTGCAAATCGCCAATCCCGGAGGCAACCCCAAACACTTTTGGCTGGAGGTGATACAAATATCGACACCGAGTGCATCCACATCGATTTTCGTTCCTCCCATGGAACTGACGGTGTCCAGGCAAAAAACCACTTCCGGATATTTTTTCACAACTTCGGCAATAGCCGCTACGGGATTCATAATTCCCGTTGAAGTCTCATTGTGTGTGATGGTGATCAGATCAAATGCCCCGGTTGAAAGGACTTCTTCAACCATTTCCGGCGTTGTGGGTTGTCCCAACGGCGACTCAAATAGCTCTGCGGGCACGCCGTTGCCGACTGCCATTTCATACCAGCGTTTTCCAAAAGCTCCTACGGAAAAAACCGCCGCTTTTTTGCGTGTGCAAGATCGGATGGCACCCTCCATCAAGCCGCTTCCCGATGAAGTCGATAACAGAATTTCATTATTTGTAAACATCACACGTCGCATTTTATCCGATATGCGTCGTTGAAGTGCGGATGCGTCTTTGGTTCGATGACCGATTTGCGGTGTTGCCATTTTTTGAAGCACATCTTCCCGAACGTCTACCGGGCCGGGAATAAAGAGTTTCTTATGCATGAAATCCTCCCTCGTACAACTCGCGTACAACTATTTATATTAAAATATCATAACATTTCGGCCCACATATAACAAGCATGGATATCGAAGAAAAAATTTATGAAATGAATCAACAAACGGTGCACATAAAAACTGCGCGGCCATACGACCGCGCAGCATAAATTACTTTTGAAATTTTTTTCAATGCACGATTGTGTTTTTAAAAGCTTTTCCGATATCAAAACGCAATGATAATTCCCTTTTTATCCGCATAAAGCGAAGACAGGCCGGCGCATTTGATATTGAAAACTTCCTCCACATGCTTGAGTTCGGAAACAATCTGATTGGCACGTTCCCAATTCCCCACATGCGTCAAGGCCACAATTTTTCGCCCGTTCTTAACAAGTTCCTGCTGCACAATCTCAACGAGGCGTTTGTATGCCTTATTGGAATTGCGTACGGTTTCTACCAATTTGATTTCGCCGTTTTTATCGGCGCCCATAATCGGTAAAATGTGCAGTTTAGAAGCAATGATTCCCTTCCATTTAGGGATTCTTCCGTTTTTCATAAGATTGTCCAGAGATTCGGAAATAAAGTAAACCGTTGTATTCTGAATATAAAGCTCAACGGCTTCTACCAGCGCTTCAAAAGAAGCCCCTTCTGCCTTCATGTCGTGAATTTTTTTAACAACCAGCGTTTCTGAAGCAGCCGCTCCCAAAGAGTCGAAAACGTGAATTTTCTTCTTCGGACCGCCTTCTCCTTCGTAGAGGTCTTTCGCCAACATTGCACTGTTGTATGTGCCGCTCAAATTTGCAGAAATCGTTACAACGTAAACTTCATCTTCCTCGGCATTTTCATATTGGACGAGGAACTCATGCGGTGAGGGACACGCGGATTTCGGCGTATTTGCCGATGCCTTCATGGCCTGAACAAACGCATCTACATCAAGTGTCGCATCATCAATATATTCTTTTCCGTCCAAATAGAGCTTAAAAGGAATAAGGGTTACCGGGTATCTCTCTAAAAAAGGCGCATCTACCTCGGCACTACTATCCGCAACCACTTTGTACATAGCTTCATCTCCTAACAGTTAGTAGCTTTATTATACGCCAAAACAGAGCACTTTACAAACGAAAACGGCAGAATGACTTCAACACTAAAGCATGTATTGACCGAGAAGGACCTGTTCTTTGTTCAAAGCGGTTTCTTTTATGGCTTCCAGTTCACTTCTCATCTGCGCTGCATAGGGTTCATCCTGAATGGACTCTAAATTTATTTTGACATTATATAAGGCCGATAAAACAGCCGTTCTCGCCATCATCCCCGCAACAGCGGCATCGCTTTTCGCATTGGCATTGCCGTTTTCCAGGAGCCAGAGAATGATATCAAAGAGCTCCGCCGTCTCTTTTGCAAGAGAAAGCGGCACTTCTGCAGCATGCTTCAGCTCTTTTTGAAGCGTCTCCGCCCTCAGCGCTTTTTCTTCATCTGTCTCTTTCGGCAGTTTCATCGCCTGCATAAACGCATCAAAAGCTTTCGCATCTTCATCGATGTAATTTTGAAAAACCACTACTTTTTCTTCGAGCATTTTGGCCTTTTCCGCCATTTCTTCCGAAACTGCCTCGTATTTCTTTTTACCGATTGTCAAATTGGCCACCATAGCAGCCAGCGCTGCCGCAAGTGCTGCCGAAAGTGCCGCAACACTTCCGCCTCCCGGTACCGGTGCTTTTGAAGCCGTCTCCGCTAAAAAAGCATTCAAGTCCAAATTTTTCAGCATGTTCTCTCCTCCAAAATCAATAAGCCCCTTCATGGGCTTTATCTAAAATAATCACGCCGTTTTTAATCACTTTTTCTACCGTGCTGACGCCGATATGATAAGCCAAAAACGCATAACTCGGAAATTCGTGAACCACCAAGTCGGCTTTCTTTCCGATATCAATACTCCCGATCTGATCGGCTCTTTCCAGTGCCGCGGCGCCGTTAATCGTCAACGCCGTAATGACCTCTTCTATGGTCATACGCATCTCTCGCGTCGCAAGGGCGATGAGCAGTGGTATGGACTCCGTAAAACAGCTACCCGGGTTAAGGTCTGTGGCAAGCGCTACGATCAGCCCCATATCAATCATGTCTCTCGCCCGGGCGTAGTCCGTTTTCAAAGAAAACGCCGTATTCGGTAAAAGTGTCGCAACAACCCCCGCATCGCGCATCGCCGCAAGTCCGGCATCCGATGCCGCAAGCAGATGATCCGCAGAAGTGGCCTTAAGCTCTGCCGCTAACTCCGCCCCACCCAGTCTGACAATCTCATCTGCATGAATTTTTAGCTTGAATCCCAAACGGTTCGCCGCTTTCAGGAACCGCTCGGACTGGACAATCGAAAAGACGTCTTTTTCACAAAAAATGTCCGCAAACTCGGCGAGTCCACGTTTATCCACTTCGGGAAGTACACGATCGATCATAAAATCAATAAATGCATCCGGTTGGTTTTTATACGCTTCCGGCACCGCATGCGGCCCCAGAAAAGTCGTGATTATGTCAAGTGAATGCACTTTATTCAGCTGGCGCATGACGTCCAATTGCTTGAGCTCCGTATCAAGATCCAGCCCATACCCGCTCTTTCCTTCTGCGGTGGTGACCCCAAAGGACGCCATGGTATTCAGACGACGGATCCCGGACTCGACAAGCGCTTCAACGGATGCTTCCCGAGTAGCGTTTACCGTATTGGCAATGCCGCCTCCCCGTCTCATGATTTCCATATAGCTTACACCGTTTAATCGCCAGTTGTATTCTTCTTGACGGTATCCGCCGAAGACCAGATGCGTATGCGAATCCACAAATCCCGGAAGGACGCATTTCCCGGTGGCATCAACCACTTCAAAGCCTCTGTTCACATAAGGTTTGTCATCGACATCCCCCACTTTTACACAGGTGATGACACCGTCTTCGACGACAATATAAGCATGTGTCAAGACGCCAATATCTTGCATCTCTTTTCCGGCTTTGCCTCGACTGCCCGAACAAGTCACCACTTGCGATGCATTTTTAATCAGCAAATTTCCTCGCTTCATGGCTGCTCCAGCATTCTGCGTTCAAGAACCTGCGCATCCTCAAAGTTTTCAAGGCCAAGGTAATATCCCGCCGTTTGAATCAGCGCGTCCATCGGAACCAGTCCGACTATTTCAGACCCAATGACCGAAACCCCATATCGTTTTGCTTCGATTTTAATCAGTTCCACAACGCGATAAAGCGGTGTTTTGGTATAATCGGTCATATTCATTGAAACCTGAACAATGCCGCGCTCTTCAAGTGCAATCCCCAAAGCCTTGCAATAGCGAAGTCCTCCGTTGATGTGTCGCACGGATTTTGCAATCTTATTGGCAATCTCCAAATCGTTTGTCGCCAAGTTAACATTAAAGGCAACAAGCGGCATTCTGGCGCCGATTGCCGTAATGCCGGCCGTCGGATGAATCACTTCTCCGTAATCCGGGTGCCATTCCGGTTCAAAAACTTTTTCCGCCATGCCTTCAAACTGACCTTTTCTGATGGCGGACAAGTTTTCTCGATGCGGCGCGCTGGCCGATTTTTCATAAAGAAAACTCGGAACACCATATCGCGTGTAGACGGCTTCCGCCACTTTTCTAGAAAGCGCAATACACGCTTCCATTGTCACATTTTTTATGGGAATAAACGGGACGACATCTGTCGCCCCCATGCGCGGGTGTTGACCGTGATGTTTGGTCATATCAATCAACCGAGCCGCTACACCGATTGCTTCTATTACGGCCTGTCCAAGCGGTTCCGGTTCCCCGATCACGGTGACGACCAAGCGATTGTGATCGGCATCCGCACTATAATCCAACAATTGGACGCCGGTTTTGCCTCTAAAAGGCGCTACAATCATTTCGATGCGCTGGGCATCGCGTCCTTCACTGAAATTAGGCACGCACTGTATAATTTGTTTCATGGATACCCCCGTTTATTTTTTTTCGTATTCGATTTCCAATCGTCCGAGCATATCATCCGTCATTTGTTCCAAATCATATTTCGGATTCCAATCCCATTCTTCACGCGCACAACTGTCATCCAAAGAATTCGGCCAAGAATCCGCAATGGCCTGTTTCATCGGATCAATGTCATAATCCAGTTTGAAATCCGGCTTTCTCTGTTGAATCGCCGCTCCGATTTCACTCGGACAAAAACTCATAGCGGTTATATTAAAGGCATTTCGGTGAATGAGTCTGGAAGGATCCGCTTCACACAGCTGCACAATCGCATCTAGCGCATCCGGCATGTACATCATATCCAAATAAGTGTCTGCTTTAAGCCCACACGTGAAAGCACCCTGTTTTACTGCCGCATGATAAATATGTACCGCGTAATCCGTTGTTCCGCCACCTGGCATTGATCCATAAGAAATCAACCCCGGAAAACGCACACCACGCGTATCAACGCCGAATTTTCTGAAGTAGTAATCACAAAGCAATTCTCCGGATACTTTCGAAACCCCATAAATCGAGGTCGGTCTCTGAATGGTATCCTGAGGCGTCTTATCTTTAGGCGTTTGAGGTCCGAAAGCGGCAATCGAACTCGGTGTAAAAAGTTTCAGATTCAACTCATGAGCGACTTCAAGGCAATTATATAAGCCATTCATATTGACATCCCAGAGCAATGACGGATTTTTTTCTCCGACAACAGAAAGCAATGCCGCCAAATTGATGATTGTATCGATTTTATACTGCTTGGAAAGTTCAAGGAGTCTTTTGCCGTCACGCACATCCATCACTTCAAAAAGACCGTCTTTTTCAAGCGGCTCATTTTTTCCTGCCTCTATATTCGTCGCGACAATATTTTCAACGCCATACTCGCGTCTGAGCCTTTCGGTTAACAATGTGCCGATTTGTCCGGCTGCTCCCGTAATCAAAATCTTCTTCATTCAATCCGCTCCTTTATGCCTTTTTTTGAAGTCATAAAAATTTTTTTATCTACTTTTATTGTACAGCATTGTACTGAACAGTAAACAGCAAGCGGTAAAAAAGATTTTAACAAATCTTAACGGGTAAAAAACCAGACAAAAATCCCCCAGTGGAGCAGAAAAAACAAAGGTCCCCCTACGGTGAATTTCGGCTTTGATAACTTGTGTTTCCAGATCATCATGCCGGACATCATCCCGAAAGCCCCACCGATGAATGCAAGTGCCATAAGGGTACGCTCAGAGATTCTGCGTTTGCCATGAACGGCGAAGCGTTTGTCCGCATACATTGCCAGAAAACTAATCAGATTGATTGCCGTCAAATAAATAATAATTGTCATTTTTCTACCTCATTTATAAAGGATCGTTCCTGAAGCTATTTTAGAATTCTTTAGATACTTATGTCCCCTATCAACTCACCTTTTCGAATTGACAGCACATATACTTCGGAAAGTCCGTCTAAAAAATTTGCGCGCCGACAGGCGACGCGCAGGCAAATTCAAATTTATTTTTGAAAAATCTCAAATCCGATTTAAAATTCGGCATTGTTGACAGTTCTCGGGAACGGAATGACGTCGCGAATATTTTCCATTCCGGTGAGGTACATAACCAACCGTTCAAAGCCCAGTCCGAATCCGGCATGTTTAACACCACCGTATTTTCTGAGCTCCAGATACCACCAGTAATCGGCTTCATCCATTCCCTGTTCACCCATTCGCTTCGTCAAGACATCAAGACGCTCTTCACGTTGCGATCCGCCGATGAGCTCTCCCACAGCAGGAACCAACAAATCCATCGCCGCCACGGTTTTGTCATCATCATTGAGTCGCATATAGAACGCTTTGATCTCTTTCGGGTAATCCGTCACAAATACCGGACGCTTGTAGATCACTTCGGTTAGATAACGCTCGTGTTCGGTCTGAAGATCCGCGCCCCAGAACACAGGGTATTCAAATTCGGCGCCGGAAGCTTTCAACGCCTCCACAGCCTCTGTATAAGTTACCCGTCCAAAATCGGAAGAAACAACCTTATTTAATCGTTCCAACAATGTTTTGTCAACGCGGGCATTAAAAAATTCGAGCTCATCCGGACAACGATCCATTACTGCCTGAATCACATATTTAACCATTTCTTCCGCCAGTGTCATATCATCGGTCAGATCGGCAAAAGCAATTTCAGGCTCGATCATCCAAAATTCTGCCGCATGGCGCTTTGTATTGGAATTTTCAGCTCGGAATGTCGGCCCGAAGGTATAGACATTTTTAAAAGCCATCGCATAGGATTCCGCTTCAAGCTGGCCGCTGACCGTAAGATGTGTGGTCTTTCCAAAAAAATCTTCCGCCGTATCGATTTCCCCGCTCGGCAGTTTCGGCGGATTCAAAGCATCAAGTGTCGTCACTCGGAACATTTGGCCGGCCCCTTCCGCATCGCTTCCCGTTACAATCGGCGTGTGCACATAGACAAATCCCTTGTTCTGAAAAAATTCATGGAAGGCAAAAGCCAAGACAGACCGCACTCTAAAAACAGCAGAAAACGTATTGCTTCTCGGGCGAAGGTGCGCAATCGTCCGAAGGTATTCCATCGTATGTCGCTTTTTCTGAAGCGGATAATCCGGGTCCGAATCCGCTTCCAAAATAATCGCCTGTGCCAAAATCTCAAACGACTGTTTGGCATCCGGCGTCATAACGACTTTCCCCCGAATGGTCAGCGCCGAAGCAATGGCATATTTTGAAACTTCATTGAAGTTATCCAATTTTTCGTCAAATACAACCTGAACATTTTTAAACTGTGTGCCGTCATTGAGTTCAATAAATCCGAAATTCTTTGAAACACGAAGCGTTCTGATCCACCCGGAGAGTTCAATTTCCTGATCGGAATAGCTTTCCGCCTTTTCATACAGCGTTTTTACATCCGTCTTCATCATGCATGCCTCCAAAGCAATTTATTCTCAAAATATCTATTAAATTATATCGCAAGCCCCTTTTTAAGTCAAAATTTATCCATTGCTATTTCTTGAAATTTCTTATACTATGAAATAAGGGCATGAGGCTACCGACCTATTCTTTTAAAAAGGTTTCTCGTGCCTAATGCTCAGGAGGTTCACTTGAAAGAAGTCCACTTAATTTACATCAGCGCTGCATTCTTTTTATCCGCTTTTATTTCTCACCTTCAGTGCAGCCCGGACGCCAACCCATTTAGGCGACGATATGCTTTTAATCTCATTCCATTTTTGATCGTGATGGCATCGATGTACCTTCCGATTTACGTCTCATCAATCATTTTATACAAACATGCCCTGCTTGCAATGCTCCTCGGCCAAATTTATACGCTCTTTCTTTATAAGACAATGTCTTATGAATTCGGTGCTTTAATTGCCTTTGGACTGTCGGCACTTTTACTCGTCCTTTCCTTTTTCGGATGGATCCTTCCGACGCTTTTCCTCAATATCGGATTGATTGCAAGCACGCTCCTCCTCGGTCTGCATGACGCTTCCGTTCACCGATCTACTGATGATCGCCAAATACGGGAGTACACGGAAATTCAATTGATTGCGATTCTCGGCTTGCTCATTATGAGTGCCGGCAATCAGTATTACATTTTATTCAGCGGTCAAGTCATTTTTCTCTTTTACCAGTTGGCAGAAGCCGTTCTGTTTTCCAGGTTTTTATTTTTTCAGCGCCTCAGAACCGCTAAGCGCATAGATGACCTGGAAACGCGATTTGAACGAGCCGTTGAATTTGAAAGTAAAAAACGCACCTCTCACATGGTAGATCAGGTGGAACATATCCGTGAAAAATCTCAGCGAGATCCGATGACCAAAGCCCTCAACCGAAACGGCATCATCAATGAAATCAACGCACTCAAAAACGAATCCGGCCTCAAAATGTTTTCTATTGCATTGCTCGATATCGATAATTTCAAGACCATCAACGACACCAAAGGGCATATCGCCGGAGATGAGTGTTTGAAATACCTCTCTTATTCCTTTATGGTGAAAAACAGAAAGACAGATTTTCTTGGGCGCTACGGCGGGGATGAATTCATTTTTGTTATGCCACACGTCAACGCCCCTTCCGCCATGGACATTTGCGAACGCATGCGGATTGAAATCATGCAACATTCCAGCCCGAAATTCACGATATCCATAGGGATTGCCACTTATCCGTATGATGGCAGGAACTTCACCGAACTGCTCGCCGTTGCCGACGAAGGGCTGTACAAATCCAAAGAAAAGGGCCGTAACTGTGTTTCTTATGAAGGCCGTGTGCCGTTTGCCCTCAAGAACAGTCAGTCCTAAAATCAGGATTTTAAAAACACTGCCTTATGATTTAAAGCACAAAAGGTCTGCCTTTATTAGGCAGACCTTTTTTATTATTCTCCTGTTGCCGCGTCGGTTGTTACCGTCTCCGCTTCCACTTCTTCAGGTGCCGGTTTGGGATAAAAGTCCATAAGAACGTAACTTCCGTCCTTCTTTATAAGGACATAGACCATATCGTTGACGTAGAGTTTTTTACCGGACTGATATTTTTCCAAAACAAATGCGCTTATAACGCCATTATGGGCTTCTTCAACGCCGTAAATCTTCATTGCTTCAAAAGATAAATCCGGTAAGGTTTCGCCCTCAAACTCTATATTGACTTTTTCTTCCGCCGCCGACCCCGTTTCCACAAGGGGCTGAACCGTCGTCCTGAAAACGTCTTCATTTTCGGCCTTTTCTGCCCAGGCTTTATCAAAAGCATAAATCAATGCCCAGATGCCTTCATCAACCGTTGCAGGCTCTCTGCTGTCATAAAGCTGAATCGCATCCGAATTTTCGGCCTCTTCGGCTGAAGTCGTCGCTGCTTCTGTCTCTATCATTAAGTGATATCCCGTATAAGCAACTGCCGTCTTATACGTGAGTTTTTTTAAAAAATCCGTCGTTCCCAGCCCTTTTCGGAGGGTCCTCCGTTCCTCATACCCATCTTTTGTGGTATAAAGAATTTCCAACACGCCGGACGTTTCATCCATCTTTTCAATGCGGCCGGTAACGTCATATGCGGTTCCCCCTGAATCTTTTGCTTTAAATTGCCAGGTTGTTCCGATTTGTAAAGGCAAGTGGACCAGTTCAAGCTCTGAAAAACGAGACTCATTGAGCAATTCACCTTCTGTTTCCTGTAAAATTTTATCGGCGTCCACCGTCCAGACGATCTCAAAGCGATCGCTTTCAAGAGTCTGCGCACTGTCTTTTCGAATCTGCCCTCTCATTACAACAACTGTGCCCGACTTAGATTCCTGTCTGTCAACCGATTGTATTTCATGGTAGTACCCGCCATCTCCCGAGAAATTCCCCTCTGATTCGGGCATGTATTCCAAAAGCACATCGCTCGCTTGTACCGTAGCCGTATCTAAGACGTGACACCCCGTCAATACAAAAATAAGGCCGATGGCACCTGCCAACATTATTATAAATCGCCGCATACGCATTTCCTTTCGCCGGATAAAATACCCTGATCGCCACATCCCTTTCTTGCTATTATATCAGTCTTTTCGTTTTTAAAGCAATCAGATTCCGCCAGTGCCCCATATCAACCTTCTCCCCCCGGAAAACAACTCAAATCTAGCGCTTTTTTCCCAAATCGTGTGAGAATTGTGTAGAAATTAAAATTTTTAATTTACAAACATGACGGGATTTGGTACTATATTATATGTTATATCTTGATGTATATATACAAATTGATAAATCATTAAAGAGGAGTTGTCGGTATGAAAAAAACGTTACTAACAGAGTCCGCACTTGAGAAGCTGAAACAAGAATATGATGAACTCATCAAAAAGCGGCACCAAATTTCGGATGAAATTAAACGTGCACGCGGCTTCGGTGATCTGTCCGAGAATGCCGAGTATCATGCTGCCAGAGAAGCTCAATCTCACAATGAAACCGAAATTTTAAAAATGAAAGAAATTCTGGAAAGCTATGAATTGGTGGAGGAAACAAATGATAAAGATGCCATCACCATCAATTCAACAGTTACCGTTAAATATCTTGATACAGACGATGTAGAAGACATTCACATCGTAACCAAAATTGAGTCTGACCCACTCAACAATAAAATTTCGAATGAGTCTCCAATAGGCAGCGCGCTGATGGGTAAAAAGAAAGGCGAACAAATTGACGCCGTTTCTCCGAATGGTATCATCCCGCTTCTTATCCTGGAAGTGGTCAACGCATAAAGTAATTTTCTCAGTATAAAAATAAGGACACCGAAACTTTCGGTGTCTCTTTTTATAGATTCCTTTCATTCGCATTTATTTCATAGTTATGTATTTCATTTTCTATCCATTTTGCTTTTTGAAGGTGTGAATCCTTGATTGTGAACAGGATACTCAATTGGCAGAAGACGCCTTGCGCTTACCAAAGACGCGATAGAGAATTGCCGTTCCGATCAGATAACACAGAATCGTCCAGTAATAAGGCGTATTGTAGCTGTAATGATACATCACGTACCCACCGATAAAGATACCGAGGGCTCTAAAAAGATTGTTGACAAGCGAAATCATGCTACTCATAAACGTCCGCGTATCATCACTGCAAATCTCCATTGCCATACTGTTGATGATGGGGCTTGCCATATTCATCAGGGAAGACCGGAAGAAAAACGAAATGGTAATGATTACAATGCCTTGCGGCAGTGAAATGGAAATCAAAAATGGAATCGACAGCAATTGACAGGCAATCACCGTGTTGACTCGTCCGAGCCGTTTTGCAAGCGGTGGAACAATCAAACCACCAAGAACCGTGCCCACCTGGCTGATCGCCATAATAATTCCCACGGTTCCGTCCGAAATAGAAAGACTGTATTTTAAATAAATGCTGAAAAACGGAACGATCATCCCTGCACCGATGCCGACCAGCGCCACTTGAATCAAATAGCGAAAAGTCTTGCCCATCATAAGCTTCTGATACCCTGCCAAAACACCTGCAAATGCTTCTTTGATAGATTCTTGATGCGAAGCGTTTAGCATCTGTTCTCCATTCAGGTGAAATGCCAAAAACAAGGCAAATCCTATCAAGAACGTCGCCCCGTTCAGTACCATTCGATTTCCCCACGCTTCTCCGCCAAAAATCGAAAAACTCTCAGATAAATGACCCAGCACCAAACTGCCGATTACAAAGCCCACATTTTGGAGCACAAAAGCGGTACTGAAAGCCGTCACGCGAAAAACATCTTCCGTATTTTCATATAAAATCGGCGCCTGCAATACCATAACGGTTGCATTGCCGATGCCGAAAAAGAGTGCAAAAATATTGACGAGTGCGATAATCGGGACGTTGATCATGACCAAACTGCAAGCCGCCATCACCAGTAGTCCTGAAATCAAAGTCATTTTTTGATTCAATCGTTTTGCAAAAATCGCAACCGGAACGGCTCCGATCGCAATCCCGAGGGTTTTTAAAGAAAGGACTTGCCCGACGACATCTTCATTAAATCCCAAATTTTTTAAGTAAATTCCGAAAAGTATATTGTATGCCGAATTTAAAATCGTCACAAAAATAAGGATGCCAAAATAGCGCGCAACATTCCGATTGACACTTTTATAATAATCCAAGTAATCTGATAAAATACTCTGCATAGATTAATAATCCCCCTGACCACCACTCATTATATCACATCCTTCGAATGCCGAAATATTAAATGTGAATTTTTTTTATCTTGCACCTCAAAAAATATTTCGCTATACTGAGCATGCGCTAAACTTTTACAAAGGAGGCTCTTATGGCTTGCATCTACCCTGCTCCGAGTCAATCTCCGGAGATATTATACCCCTATGTGGCAGAAACGCTTGAGACGCTTATCGCCCCTGAAGAAAATTGGATTGCCAATGCCGGCAATGCTTCTGCCGCACTCAAATTTCTCGTTCATGATCTCAACTGGGTCGGATTCTATTTGGCAGAGGGCGACGTTTTACGTCTGGGGCCTTTCAGCGGAAAACCCGCCGTCACGGAAATTCCGATCGGCCAAGGCGTCTGCGGTACTGCCGCCAAAACCGGAGAGACGATCGTCGTTCCGGATGTGCACCAATTCCCGGGGCACATTGCTTGTGACTTATTTTCCAACAGCGAGATTGTCATACCGCTTTTCAAAAACGGAAAGCTAATCGGCGTCTTGGATATAGACAGCCCTGAAATCAATCGTTTTTCCGACGAGGATGTCCTAGAATTAAAGAAACTGGCAGCCTATCTTGCGGAGTCCATTCATTTTCCCATAATCGGTTGATCCCAATAAAAAAGCCTTTCCCGATGGTCCATTCTATCGGCAAAGGCTTTTAGTTTTAGTTTTAATTTTAATTCTGATTTCAATTCTGATTTCAATTCTGGTTTTAATTCTGATTTTGGCTCTCATTTCAATTTCAAATGGGCTTGCGACAGCATTCTTTAGTAGGCGCGATCAACTAAAAAGTCTGCCAGTGCACGAACCGCATCTTTATAGACCCCGTCCGGCAAAGCATCAATATGTCGATAGGCCTTTTTGGTATATTTTTTCGCAAGCGTTCTTGAGCGCTCAATTCCCTTCGCCTTCTCCATCATCAACATAATCTGATCTTCCGTCCAATCCGTTTCTTGCCGGCCTTCCAGTGCATAAATGACAGGCAATGTATAGTACCCTTTTTTGAGGTCATTGCGAACACTTTTGCCCACTGTAGAAGCGTCTTCCGAAAAATCCAAAATATCATCGATAATTTGAAAAGCAACCCCCAGCTCGTAGCCAATGCGACCGAGCAAGCGTGCAAGTCTTTCATCACACCCACTTTCAATCGCACCAACGTACATACTGGTCGTAAACAGAGCCGCCGTCTTCCCGGCGACAATGCGCAAATAGTTTTTAAAGCTCGTCACATGCTTGCGATTTTGGTACTGAAGCAGTTCGCTCTCACAAATTTGCGTCATGACACGCACCAATCGCTTAATGTTCTTGGCATCATAGGTTTCAAGATCCAAGATGGAAAGGGTTTTTGCAAGCAAATAATCGCCGGCGTACACGGCCATATCCTTTCCGTATCTACTTTGAACGCTCTCGCGATGCCGCCGATATTTAGATTCGTCGATAATGTCGTCGTGGATGAGCGTCGCCATATGCAATATCTCTATGGAAGCCGCCAGCTTCACCATTTTTTCGGAATCATACGTCCCAAAATGTGCCGCAATCACCGTGAAAAGCGGTCGAAGCATCTTGCCGTTCAAATCCAACACATCGTCGACAATCACCTGAACACCGTAAAACTTCGCATGCGTCCGCTCAGAAACTTCCGCGCGCACTTTTGCGATTTCTTGCTGCAACTCCGCTTTGACGCCGGAGTCCAGCGTATCTAAATTCATAATGATTGACATTCATTTCTCCAAAACTTAACCGTCAACGCTTCATATTAATGCGTTCGAGATAGTTGATTAAAAATCTGGCAACAACACCGACAAATAAACCGGTCGGAATGGCCGCAATCATCAAAATGGGCAAATAAGTTGTAATCAGCAGAAATGTGTTGACCACAAAGGCCGCAACCAAGAGCTGTCCAAGGTTATGTGCCACTGCCCCGACGATGCTCACACCCATCAAACTGATGTCATTGCGGAAAACCCGCGTGATGAAAAACATCACCAAAAAACTCAAAACGCCGCCTGACAAACTGTAAAGGAAACTGGATAGTGAACCGAATGTCACCGCTGTGATAATGATCCTAAGCAGGACCACCGCCGCCGCTTCTTTAAAGGTCAACATATAAATAGCCGTCAAAGAAACGATATTGGCAAGCCCCAGTTTTGCTCCCGGTGCAATAAAAGGCACCGGCAACATCCGCTCAATAAAGGAAAGAATAATCCCCTGAGCGACGAGCACAGAAATAAATACCATTTTGCGTGTTCTGTCAGAGGTATTGTTTGTTCTCATATATTACTCCGCTACGCCGTCGAGCTCAACTTCACTCGTAGGCGCATATATTTCAACCGTCAATTGATGCGGCAGACAAACGATGATTTCACCGTTTTCGGAAATCGCCTGTGTTTTAACGCAAATCTGATCTCGGCAATTCGCTTCCGTCATTTGAACGGTTCCGTTTTTTATGACAATATGATTGGTTTCGTCTCCGTTGACAAAGTAATATTCTTCATCTGTATCTTCTGTAAACGGATACGTCTGAATCACTTCTCCCGCATGACGAATAATGACTTCCCGGTCACCTGTATCATTGGCTTGGTAAATCTTAACCCCTGCAAACAGGATTAAACTAAGCACAAGAACTGCCACAATGATCACTAAGTCGCTTTTTTTCATTCTCAATGTCAAACCTTCATTCTATCATTTAAAAATCGTATCTGCCATTTTCGGCAGATACGATTTTCGAGATTTTTAGTGGAAGTATAGATATGATTTCCCGGCAAACTTCGTGTTTTTCCACCAGCGTTTTAGCCATGGCAAGACGTAGTAGTCGAGGCCGAATGTGCTGCCTGATCCACCGATCAATGCAATGCCGCCGAAGAAATACCACAAAATAGATGCATCCGACATACCCGTCAGTGTAATGCCCACCGTCATCGCGGTTGTTGCCACTGAAGCGATAAACGAAAAGAGACCGACAATCAACATCAATCCGAATGCAATTTCAAGGAAAACCATACCCGTTTGGAATAAGATCGCATGCGGTGCAATGATTTTATCAATGCCCCACTGGACAATTCCCGGAACGTGTTCAATCAACGGTTTGACCGTATCGGCAGCCGCTTCTCCGGCGCCGTTCCATTCAGAGGCTTGAGACACCGCATCGGATGCGATCATCTTTGCTTCTGTCAACCAGCCTTCACCGATTTTATTATAACCTTCAATAACCCACATCACACCGAGGAACATGCGTAGCGGAACGAGCCAGAAATTCGGAGATGATTTCGAAAAATAGCCGCCGACGATGGAACGGTTGTTTTTAATGTGGAAAAATTCATGTCTCAGATATGTCCAAAGTTGAGCAAGCCCGCTTACCGTAAACAGATAGTAGAAGTTAACCATGTGTTTGAGCAACATTGCAAAAAAGCCTGAAAGCTTGATTCCGCCAGTATCGGAAACGCCGTATTTAGATCCGATGGATACCATAAATCCATGATAATTCTGTTTGTGTTTGACCATCGGTTTATTTTGGATAAGTGCTGCAATATTTTCTGCCGCCGTATGACCGGATTGTTCTGCCGCTTCTACGATTTGAGGCAACGGACCGTCATCATCTTGATAAGAGACGTTGTCCCCGGCGAGGAAAACATTTTCATGTTGCGGCGACTGCATGTACGGATTGACGATGATACGTCCCGCGCGTCCGCCTTCAAGACCCAATTTGCCAACAAAATTGCTGACTTTGATACCGGCGCCCCAGATCAAGGTTCTTGTCTTAATCACGCGGCCGTCTTTGAGTTCAAAACCATCGGCTTCCGCTTTGACAAGTGCAGCATTTTTAAGTAATTGGATGCCCATTTTTTCATAACGGTTTTCAACTTTAAGCACTTGATTGTCATCTTTTAAAGTATTCAAGATGCGCGGTGTTGCTTCGATGTTGTAAATCGTCACTTCTTTCGGGTCAATATTGTACTTTTCAGAAAGATGTACTTTCGCTTCTGCAATTTCTCCGACCATTTCAACGCCGGTAAATCCACCGCCGACAACGGCAAAAGTCAATAATTCACGACGAATTTTTTCATCATCTTCCCCATGAGCCAATTCAAACATTTTTTCGATGTGCTGGCGAATGCGAATGGCATCGTCATAAGACCAAAGGGTAAAAGCGTGTTCTGCAATACCCGGGATACCAAAGTCATTGGAGTCTGAACCGCAAGCAATCACCAAATAATCGTAATCATACGTCGTGCGATCCGATTTGAGTTGACGCGCTTCAAAATCGACGCCATTGACTGCATCCGTTACCACCTTGACTTTTCTGCCCCTGAAAATCGTACGCAAATCGATTTGAATGGCATCCGGCTCGGTTCTATGACCTGCAACTTCATGCAATTCCGTCATAAGCGTATGGTACGTGTTCTTGTCGATGAGTGTAATTTCCACAGAATCGTCATTTTTGAAGATTTTGTGGAGCGTTTTACCGGCCTTAACACCGGCATAGCCACCCCCGAGGATGACTATTTTCTTTTTCTCTGACATGTTATCCCTCATTTCTATTAATTTCTGGAATAATTCCTCATTACCCATTATACCAAATAACCCTTAAATAGAAATAAAAAATTATGATTTATCTAAAACTATTTTCTAGGCACGAAACAATACCGTACACAGCATAAATACAATCTGTGTCACCTCGACCGCCATGCCCAAAATATCCCCTGTAATTCCGCCGATTTTACTGTTTGCCCAATATCCGATGCCGAGCAAAACCACGCCCGAAAAAACAACAGCGAGCAATCCCAGCCACCCTAAAACAAAAAGTGACAGGGCAAGGACCCCCACCGATGCAATCACCGCCTGGCGTTCTCCGATCGTTTCAATAAAAACAGCACCCATTCCGCCTTCTTTTCGTGCATAACGGCTGAGCCCCGCGAGAATAAACGCACTGCTTCGTCCGATAAACGGCATCCAAAACAGATCAATCGTCCTCAAATCCCCCATCAGTACAAACGAAAAGAGCAGATAAAATACAATGGCAACAGCGCCGAACGTACCAAGTCGTGAATCCTTCATAATTTCCAGAATCTTATCTTTTTCCCGCCCGCTCAACAATCCGTCACAACTGTCGGCAAGCCCATCCAGATGGATGCCGCCGGTAACCATCAGATAAACGAGCAGAATCATTAAAGGTTTAATCATGGGAAACTCTTTGAAAAGATACATCGGCACCAAAAGCAATGCACCGATCACCCATCCCATCATCGGGAAAAAATAAAGGCCCTTACGGTAAATGGATTCATCATACGGAATCTTTCTCCCAATCGGAATTCTTGTGAAAAATGAGAGGACCATCAAAAAGCCCAAAATGCCGTCTTTCATTCTGTTACCCGTTTCCTTTCTCAGGTTTTAAACACTGTTTTATACGCCGCGGCTCTACCGCCAAAGACTGTTCCTATTTAATGCGCATGGGAATCCCCGAAATCAAAAAATAGACCTCATCCGCACGTGAAGCCATCATTTGATTCACACGACCTGCAATATCGCGAAAATAATTGCCGAGTTTATACGCGGGAACCAGTCCCAGCCCCACTTCATTTGAAACGACGATCAATACTTTTCCATCTGCTTCCGCGCGGTCAAACAGCACCTTAAATTCTTCGGAAATACTGTCTTCAATTTTTTGAACCGTTTCCGGCTTCATGCCATCGTAATCCGGCGACGCATCAAACATCAGGTTCGTAATCATGACAGTCGCACAGTCCAGAAGCACCGTTGGCGCCTGCTTGTAAGCCATTACTTGTTCCAATTCGCCCATATTTCGATAGCGTTCTTCCGTCATCCATGTCTCAGGCCTTGACTGTTGATGTTTTTTTATACGGTCTTCCATATCCGCGTCTATCGGCAGTGCCGTCGCCACATAAAGAACCGGCCTCTCTTGCTCAGCTGCCATTTTTTCCGCAAATCGGCTTTTACCGCTTCTGGCACCCCCGAGTACCAAAATGGTTTTTCGTTCGCACATTTTAAACCTCCGCCCTAAACCCCCGCTCAATACGTTATCGTCTCAATGACTCTTTGAGTTTACACGGGAACGATAATCGGCACTTCCTGTCCCATGACATTGACGTCAATATCGTATACATCGCGCATGCGCTCTTTGGTTAAAACCGTTTTCGGCTCTCCGACAGCAACAATTTCACCGGATTTCATTAAAACGATTTCACTGCAAAAGCGCGCCGCCATATTGATATCGTGGAGCGAGGCAATAACGGTCATGCCCTCATCGACTGCCAAACGCTTGCAAAGCGCCAAGATTTCCATTTGATGTTTGATATCCAAATGAGAAATCGGCTCATCGAGCAAAAGGACATCCGTCTCCTGAGCCAATGCCCTGGCAATCAAAACCCGTTGTCGTTCTCCGCCGCTTACAGCCTTGATCGACCGCGTGCGCAATCCCTCCGTTCCGGTCAACTTCATGGCGCGCTCTGCCGCTTCATAGTCTTCTTTTCCCTCAGATTGGAATCGACCGAGCTGTGCATAACGTCCCATAAGAACAACTTCTTCCACTTTAAAGTCGAAATCGGCAACACCGCCTTGATGAACCACTGCAACACGCTTGGCGAGATTTTTCTTGCCATAGTTCTCGACGGTCTTCTCATCGACTGCTACCCGACCGGATGTCGGTATAAGAACGCCGCAGATGTTTTTTATCAGCGTCGTCTTCCCACTGCCGTTTGGTCCGAGGATTCCGATAAACTGCCCCGGTTTCATTTCGAGCTGTATTGCCTTGAGAACCTCTTTGACACGATATTTGAAATTTAAAGATTCCACTTGTATGGTTCCCATAAAAGCCTCCTATGGCAATTCACGTTTGTGCCGCTGAAGCAACATTAAGAAAAAAGGACCTCCGATCAATGCGGTAATGATGCCGACGGGAATCTCCATATTTTCAATTAAACTCCGTGCCATTGTATCACAAACCAGCAAAAGCAGTGCGCCTCCCAAAAATGAAACGGGGAGTAACCGCCTGTGATCCGATCCGATCATCATGCGGAGTAAATGTGGCACCACTAAGCCCACAAAACCGATAATCCCGCTGACCGATACCGTAAACGCTGCCAAAAACGATGCGACAATCAGCGTTCGCCTCTTGAGTTTATTGACGTCTACCCCCATCCCCTGTGCGTCTTCCTCACCCATAACGAGCGCATTGAACGCTCTGGCATCACTGAGAAGCATCAAAGACCCCAGTAAGGCCGGAATGGCAATCCATTTAACATGATCCCATGAAGACGCATTGAAGCTTCCCATCGTCCATGTAACAATTTTATCGATTTTGCTGTGATTGAGCAACATCATCAGCGAAATGGCAGAAGAGAGCAGTGCATTCATGACAATTCCCGCGAGTAAAATGCCTGTCGCGGATACCCGAGTCCCCACACGAGCCAGTTGATAGACAATGGCAACTGTGGAAAGGGCACCGGCAAAAGCGAGAATTGAAATGCCGCTAAAACCGATAAAAGAAGCGCTCCACCCCAAAATTGTACCGATGGTTGCCCCGAAAGCCGCCCCTGAAGAAACACCCATGACATAAGGATCGGCCATCGGATTTCTGAATATGGCTTGAAACGCCGCTCCGATTACCGCCAAAACGCCGCCGACCATCGCCGCTAAGAAAATACGCGGCAGACGCACTTGCAATACAATAAACGCATGTGTCGGTTTAATGTCTGCAAGCGCATCCCCTCCCAGTGCGGAAAAAACGATTTTTGCCACATCGCGTAGCGGAATTTTGACGGACCCTTGTGTGACAGAAAAAAGGGCGAAGGCGGCAAGAGCTGCCGCCAAGAGAATCACTATTTTATTTTTATGTTTTTTGATATGCTGTTCTTCACTCATGATTCATCATCCCTGTTTATAATAGACTGTTCCCACTTTCAAAGCCGCACTAATAGTTGAGTTCTGCCGCATACTGAGGATACAGTGTCTTGATAACTGTTTTCATTCCCGAATCAATGATTCTCGGTCCCGGTCTTGAAAAGACATTGCCGTCGATTTCAACCAATCGATCGTTTTTGACGGCTGACAAAATACTGTAGTTACTGTTGGTTTTCATAATGTCGAGATTGAACGCTTCTCCGAAAATATAAGCCGGGTCATCATCAAGCAAATCTTCCAAAGTGTAATTCCATCCGGAAACAGAAGCGGCTACATTGACGGCACCGGATTGCTCAAGCACTTCACCGATGAATGTATCCCCGCCTGCCGTGTACTCCCCGTATTCTCCGGTTCCCACAACATAATAAACACGCTTTTTCGCCGATGTCGGAAGTTGAGATACCAAATTGACTACACGATCCTGTTTTGCTTCCAAAGAAGCCACCAAAGCACGGGATTCGTAAGCATGTCCCGTAATCGCACCAAGCTGTTCAATCAGTACATAAATGTCATCAATGTCTTCCGCAGTTTTTTGAGTCACTGTTTCAATACCGGCATTTGAAAGGGCATTCATCACATCTTCGTTCATATGTGTTGCCGCTATAACCGCATCCGGATCAAGATCCAAAATACCTTCCAAATCCGGCTCATACATTGTTCCCACCGTTCGAATCGATGCCGATTCCGCCGGATAATCACAGTAGATTGTCCGCCCGATAACCGTATCTCCCGCACCGATGGCAAAAAGAATTTCAGTAACGGATGGCGCGAGGGATACAATGCGATCTACAGGTGCGTCGATTGTATAAGAAAGCGCCCCATCTTGAATGGTCACCGGGAAAGTAAATTCTTTATTTTGCGTCAATGTGATGCGATGTGTTGCCGCGTCATATCCCACCGAATAGTTCATCGTCTCAAAAATAAATTTCAAAGGCAAATAGGCCACCCCATTGCGAATAAACGGTTTTGCATCCAGTGTAACCGTTGCATCGTTTACTGATACAACATTAGAAGCCGCTTTAAATTGAAGGGTTGCCTGATGCCGTGTATCCTTTAAAGTAATCGCGGCTCCCTCGATCGATCCGTTCACTCCGAATGCCGTCAAATCGCCCATCGCCACATAAGTTCTGCCGCTCACGGTCATTGTCGTCATTTCCGAGGATTGGCCGTTTACACTAATATTTTGCGCAAACGCCGCAGAAGAGATGCTAAGCACTAAAATGAGCGCGAGCACAAAGCTTTTAACCAATTTATTTGTATTTATCATTTTGTAAAACCTCCCATAATATTTGAATCAACTGCTTATTTTCATCATGCGTTCGATAGGCAATCCTAAAATAGCCTTCTCCGAGTCCTCTGAAATCCAAGCAAGGCCTCAAATAAACCTGATGTTTAAGCAATGCCGCTTGAATCGTTTGAGTCCTTCCGAATCGTTTCGAATCCGCATAGATCAGTACATAATTTGCATGACTTTCAAAGGCATGCACCCCCGGCATCGACTGAAAAGCAGATTTGAAAAATGCCCTTTCCGTTTGACACCACTGCCGCAAGGCCTCTAAATATGCTTCTTGTGCCATCAATACAGGCACCGCCGCCTGAGCAAAGACATTGACGCTCCAAGGTTCTTTGTATGCAAGAAGTCGGTTGATAAGCTCCGTTCCCGCCGCCGCGTAACCCAGCCTGATACCGGGCACTTCATAAGTCTTTGTCATCGATCTGATGACAAGAATTCGTCCACATTCAATATATTGTCTCAAAACAGCTTCCGACTGCCGCTCCGGCAAAAAATCGATAAAGCTTTCGTCCAGTACAATCCTTAAACCCTGATCTTTAAATTTTTCTGCGCAGGTCAGTATCCAGTCGGGCAGAAGTGCATTCCCCGTAGGATTATTGGGATTGCAAAGCATCAAAAGGTCTGCTCCTGAA
>JASUTA010000164.1 GCA_030445805.1 Clostridiales bacterium | reverse complement strand
TAATTTTTGCAGCAATAGCAATCGCAATTTGGGTCAAGCGGCGAAAAATCGTCGGTGTATTTGGCATTTTTAATGGCAATGCGCCCTTGCGATGTCATCGCCGTCCCATTGCGCGCAATTCGCGTCGGCAAAACGCAGTCAAACATGTCCACACCGCGAATAACACCTTCTATCAATGCGTCCGGACTTCCGACCCCCATGAGGTAACGCGGTTTGTCTTTTGGCAAAAGCGGGGTCGTGTACTCAAGAACTTCATACATCAGCGCTTTCGGTTCCCCTACGCTGAGCCCGCCGATGCTGTATCCCGGGAAATCCATCTCGACGAGGTCTTTCGCACTGCGTTCGCGCAAATCTCGATAAACACCGCCTTGTACAATGCCAAACAGCGCTTGATGATCCGTATTCTTGTGCGCTTCTTTACAGCGCGCCGCCCATCGCGTCGTTCGCTCCATCGATTTCTCGACGTAATCGTAGTCGGCGGGGTATGGGGCACATTCATCAAAGGCCATAATGATATCGGCTCCGAGCGCATTTTCGATTTCCATAACCTTCTCCGGCGTCAAAAAATGCCGGCTGCCGTCGAGGTGTGATTGAAACGCCACCCCTTCTTCGGTAATCTTGCGAAGGTCGCCGAGGCTGAATACTTGGAATCCACCGCTATCCGTCAAAATCGGTCGATCCCAATTCATAAACTTATGCAAACCGCCGGCGGCTTTCACGAGTTCATGACCCGGTCTCAAATAGAGGTGATACGTATTTGAAAGTATAATTTGCGCATGGATTTCTTTAAGTTCTTCCGGGGTCATCGCCTTAACGGTCGCTTGAGTACCCACCGGCATAAAAATAGGCGTTTCAATGACGCCGTGCGGGGTGTGCAAACGCCCGAGACGTGCGCCTGTCTGTTTACATTCTTTAATCAATTCATATCGAATCGCCATGAGTGCTTTCTACTCCTTTTTTCCTTAAAAATCGTTTAACCGATGAACATGGCATCGCCAAAGCTAAAAAATCGGTATCCTTCCTTTACCGCGATTTCATAAGCCTCTAAAATCGTTTCTCGGTTCAAAAAGGCGCTGACCAACATAATCAATGTTGATTCAGGCAAATGAAAATTTGTAATTAAGCCGTCAATCACTTTAAAGCGATATCCGGGATAAATGAAAATATCGGTCCATCCACTCCCTGCACCGACGTGACCCGATGCATCGGCAATGGTTTCCAGCGTTCGTGTCGACGTCGTCCCAACAGAAATAATCCGCCCTCCGCTTGCCTTGACACGATTGATGCGCTCCGCATTTTCTTCATCTAATATATAATATTCGGAATGCATCTTATGACTGTTGACATCTTCCACTTTGACCGGTCGAAAAGTGCCCAGTCCCACATGGAGGGTCACGTAGGCAATTTCAACGCCCTTAGCCCGTATTTGTTCAAGCAGTTCCTGTGTAAAATGAAGTCCGGCAGTCGGTGCCGCGGCGGAACCTTCGTTTTTGGCATAAACCGTGTTGTACCGCGTCGGGTCATCCAATTTTTCTGTAATATATGGCGGCAAAGGCATTGTACCGAGAGCTTCCAGAATGTTTTCAAAAACGCCTTCATAGGCGAATTCAATCAGTCTCGATCCCTCTTCACCAAGGCCAACAATCGTCCCCTTTAAGCGTCCGTCTCCAAACTCAAAAGTTGCCCCGATGCGTGCTTTCTTACCGGGTTTCACCAGTGTTTCCCACGTATTCAGATCTATTCTTTTCAGTAAAAGGAATTCCACGAGTGCGCCTGTATCCTTGTGCCCGTAAAGGCGCGCCGGAATCACTTTCGTGTCGTTTAGAACCAAACAATCTCCGGGTTTCAGCCAATCTATAATATCAAAAAAATGTCTGTGTTCAATGGTTTTTGTTTTTTTATCGATGTGCATCAATCGTGACGCCGCTCTTTTTTCAAGCGGCGTCTGGGCGATTTGCTCTTTCGGCAAATCAAAGTAAAAATCACTTGTTTTCATGAAAATCCTCTTTTTCGTTTAGGCATTTGCATCAATAGTACGCAATCTGTGTGCCCTTAAAATAATACGTCAATATTTGATCAAAAGTAAAGCCGAGTTCAGCCATTTTTTTTGCACCCCACTGGCTCAACCCCACGCCATGGCCATAACCGTGTCCGTATAGTGTCAGTGTCCCATTGGATAAATCCGCTTTTTCTGAAACCGAATAGCTCAAGGCATTCGGAACAACCGTTGTCTCAACAGGTGTTGTTTTCCCGGACAGTAAGCCGATTCGATCGATTTTCTCTTCATATTCACCATAAGTCGTAAACACCGTCAAAACATCTTCAGAAGACAGTTCACCGTAGATGCCTTCACCGCTTACAACGCCGACACCGTCATCAAGCGGACCGCCGCCACCGCCATTTGAGTCATTGAGCGCCACGAGTCCTCCCGGCATGGGCCATGATGTCGGAACGGCCGTTACCGCTTTTGAATCGTCAAAACTAAACAACATGCTCTTTAGAATCGTACTGCCGAAAATACTTCGCGGTCGGTCATTGGTTAAAACCGCGCTGCTCTTCGTACCGTCAAAAGCGATTTTAACGACTCTTCCCGTCACGGAACGCTCTAAAATACGAACGCTTTGAAGAGATCCGATTTCGTATCCGCCGGCAGAGAGACGTTGCTCGATCTCGGCACCGGAAAGGCTCAGCGTCCAATCCGTATTGGGATATCCGAGAGAATAAGTATCCTGAACCGGTTGCAAATACGGCAAATTACTGGACCAAACATTTCCTGCAAACTCTGTATAGCCACCGCTATTGGCATGATAATAGCATTGAATCAAATCGCCGTCATAAGTCAGCACAATCCCTTTGGTCTCGTCCACGGCACGATTGGTATCCGGTTTTTCCGCCGCATATCCACCATAGGCCTGACTGGATGTTCCCGTTGTAAAGTCGAAACCGTATTCGCTGTACTTTCCGAGATTCATAAGCGCATAATTTCGAGCGGCAACCGCTTGTGCTTTCAACGCTTCAATCGGCCATCCCGTTCCCATTTCCTTCGGCACAACGCCGTAGAGATACTCGGATAGGGACAATTGATTAATGACCGTCAAATCGCTGTTTGTGTACCGTTTTATTAAAATGCCGCTCCTGTATGTCGTTCCCTCGCATTGTATGAGCGGCGCCGTAAAAACAGCCGCCTCATCCGAAGCATTATACCCGAGCAAGACCGTCTCTCCCGACCTGACCAAAACACGTCCGAAATTGGGTTCCGCAATGGTTGCCTTTATTTCGGGATGCGCCGTTTTAAGTGTGATTAAAGCTTCCGAAGCGGCTTCTGAACTCGTGTAATTTCCGGAGAGTAAATACCAATCCTTTTCAAAAAAAGGAAAGGCTTCCTCGCAAATTTCGGCAGATGCCAATCGCACCGCTTCCGCTTCCGCATAAGAAGAATAAGTCTCCCCGATAACGAGATGATAAATCCCCTTATCGTTTTCAGACAGTGCCGAAGCGGACTCCGAAGCATAAGAAAGAAAAGCCTTCTCCACCGAGAGGGTCTCATAATCACTTAAATCAATATTGCCTCCGGAGAGTCCGGTCAGAGTAAATCCGGAATCACTTTCAAGCGATACGGCATCCAGTGTCGTATCCCCGTAGTCCAATCCGACTTTGACCCAAGATTCCGTTTCTGCAGAAGAAATCTGCTGTGTAAAGGCGATTAAAAAGAGAACAACCCATAGCATTGCTTGCTTTTTTATCATACCTTCCTCCCGTCATTTGACGTCTCTTCTATATTGAATTGCATTTGTTGAGAGTCTTCAACGGCCAGATATCCAAGGTGCAGCCGCGCTTTATTCGTAACCACGCGCCCCCTCGGCGTCCGCTGTAAAAAACCGATTTGCATAAGATAAGGTTCATAAACATCTTCAATGGTTGCCGTTTCTTCTCCCGTAGATGCCGCCAAAGTCTCAAGTCCCACCGGACCGCCATCGAAGTTTTCAATCATACTAGCCAACAGTCTGCGGTCTACGGCATCGAGCCCGATTGCATCAATTTCAAGCATGTCCAGTGCTTCTTTTGCCACATCGCGCGTGACGAGTCCCGTTCCTTTAACCTGAGCATAGTCGCGCACGCGTTTTAAGAGCCGATTGACGATTCGCGGTGTTCCCCTGCTTCGCCTTGCCATTTCAAGCGTTGCGGGCTCATCGATCGGGATGCTTAAAATACTCGCGGAACGTTCGATAATACGCGCCAGTTCCTCCGTTTCATAAAGTTGGAGCCTACAAATAACCCCAAAACGATCGCGCAACGGCGCAGAAAGTTGTCCGGCCCGTGTGGTCGCCCCAACCAGTGTAAATTTCGGCAAATCCAGTCTGACGGACCGCGCTCCCGGGCCCTTTCCGATGACAATGTCAATCGCAAAATCTTCCATTGCCGGATAAAGGACTTCCTCCACTTGACGACTCAACCTATGAATTTCGTCAATAAACAGAATATCCCGCGGTTTAAGCGACGTCAAAATAGCCGCCAAGTCTCCCGGACGTTCAATTGCCGGACCGGATGTAATCTTGATTCCGGCTTCCATTTCGTTGGCAATAATCGCCGAAAGCGTCGTCTTCCCGAGACCCGGAGGGCCATACAACAGGACGTGATCCAGTGCTTCTCCTCTGAGTTTTGCCGCTTTCATAAATATATCCAGTTTTTCAATGGTCTTCGTCTGGCCGATATACTCCTGCATGGATTGAGGTCGAATCCCCTTCTCCTGAAAGCGATCTTCCTCAAGTTGCTTCGGCGTGATAAAACGTTCCATGAATGCTCCTGTCTTCTTTACTACTTTACTGTATTACTTTACTGTCATTCCTATTTCAATGTCATCTGCTCATCAACCGGTTGAGCGCATCTCGAATGGCCTGTTCAACAGACCCATGACTCAAATCGAGTTTGCTCAAAGCCGCCTGTGCTTCTGAACGCGTATAGCCGAGTGTCATGAGGGCTTCCGTCACATCACTTTGTATACTGCCACCTTGATTTAACGACGTTTCGGTCGTTTCACCACCGGTGACTTCCGCTGATCCGATTTTATCTTTGAGCTCTAAAATAATGCGCTCTGCGGTTTTTTTCCCGATCCCCTGTGCCGATGTAAGCGCTTTGACATCGCCTGATGCGATTAAAAATCCGAGGCGTTCATAAGGCAATGAAGAAAGCACATTGATGCCGACTCTGGTTCCGACACCGCTGACAGAAGTCAACAAATTGAACATTTTACGCTCTTCTCGGGTCGAAAACCCAACCAATGAAATCGCATCCTCACGGACAATCATTTCTGTATAAACAGTGGCCATCTCACCGGGAATCATAAAATCCGCCGCAGATTGAGCAGATGTTAAAATTCGGTATCCGATGCCCTGA
>JASUTA010000020.1 GCA_030445805.1 Clostridiales bacterium | reverse complement strand
CTGCCATCCCTGTATATTGTAACACCTTTGCAGCCCAGTTCATAGGCCATGAGGTACACATTTTTCACGTCCTCCCTGGTGGCGCTGATTTCTCTTGAACGTTGTTTTTGATAATCCATAGCTTCCGTTGCAGATTCTTGGAAGATCGTTTTCATGTTGTCATCAAGACCGTCCCAAAGTGTTTGGTTCATTGTCATGAGAAGTGCATCGTAAGAGTAGTTCCAAACCGTAAGGTATTTTTGAACTTCTTCAAGTTTTGCTGAAAGAGTTACGTCGAACGGATTTTCTTGGCCATCGATCGTACCTGTTTGAAGTGCTGTAAATACTTCAGAGAAGTTCATTGAAGTCGGGTCTGCACCGAGTTCTGTAAAGAGATCCACATACATTTTGATACCAGGAACGCGGATTTTAAGACCACTAAGGTCTTCCGGCGTTTGAATAGCAGTTTTATTGTTTGTCAATTGTCTAAATCCGGATTCTCCGAAAGCAAGCGGTTTAACGCCTTTTGCCGATGCGAGATCGAACAGAAGTTGTTTGTTCTCATCCGTAAATGCCGCATCTGCTTTTTCATAGGAAGGAATCAGCCAAGGCATGTTGACAACCGTAAATTTCGGTTCGATAGCCGTCCAGATGATCGTTGAGTGAATGTCGATGTCAATCGCGCCCGATTGAACCATTTCAATCCCTTTAACTGTGTTTCCGCCTGCAAGTTGCTCACTTGGATAAATGTCGACGATGTATTGACCGTTTGTTTTTTCTTCGATCAATTCTTTGAATTTGACAGCGCCTTCATACCAGCTTGAGTTTTCAGAAACCGTGATGCTCAATTTCAAATGTACCGGATCAGCAGCTTGTCCGTCTCCGCCGGAAGTACTTCCCGAACATCCGACACTGAAAACCAAGACCATCATAAAGATCAGTGTTAAAGCGATACCTTTCTTAAACATGAAATTTCCTCCTCATATTGTTTTATGTCCTTATTTTTAATCCCCCTAGGGATTTAAAACAATTTTAGTACCCCGACCCGACTTAAGCAGTTCAATCGCCGTTTCAAATTCATCCAGCGCCATTTGATGCGTAATAACCGGCCCGATATCCAACATATCTTTGGAAAGTAAATTCTCCATGTGAATCCATGTTTTGAACATCTCTCTGCCGTGGATTCCCGTAATTTTTGCTTCTTTGAAGACCACATCAGGCCCCAGATCCAGCGCAACCGGTTTTGACGGAAGTCCGATTAAAGCCACTTCTCCGCCCTTTCTCAGGAATTTAAATCCCTGTTGAATGGCACCGGCATTTCCGGAAGCATCAATCACCACGTCGGCACCGACGCCGTTCGTTTTTTCCAAAACCGTTTTGACAACATCTGCATTCAGTGAATTGATTGTCAGTGTTGCACCGATCCGATCAGCAATCCCGAGTCGGTCGTCGGAAACATCGATGGCAATGATTTCCGATGCGCCTAGGGCTTTAGCGGATGCCAGTGCAAACAATCCAATTGATCCGCATCCGATGATGACGGTCTTCTTGCCCGCCACGTCGGTTTCCAGGCAAGCTCTGAGTGACGTCCCGAGCGGTTCAAGAACAGCGCCGTATTTTGTCGGAATAACTGTCGGAATCTTTCGTGCACAAATCGCCGGAATCTTCGTATACTCGGCAAAACATCCATCTGTATGCACGCCGAAGATCGTCAGATTTCCACAAATATGTTGTTGCCCGTTTTGGCACTGATAACAGGTGCCGCAAGGAATATGCGTCTCTCCGGCGACAAAATCTCCGACTTTTATGTCCTTGACGTTTTCGCCGACGGCTTCTACTTCACCGCAAAATTCATGACCCATAATAACCGGAAGCGATATGCCTGCATTTTGAGCCCAATTATTCCAATCATAGATGTGCATGTCGGTCCCGCAAACGGCTGTTGCCGCCACTTTGACCAGCACCTCTTCCTTTCCGATTTCAGGAACAGGCACTTCTGCAACTTCTGCACCTACACCGGGTTCACGTTTTATAATCGCTTTCATCATCTTTTTCATGACTTCCCCCCTCTTGTATGTAGTTTGTTGTATAGCCTTTTGGTTATTCTTTAAAAATTCGTGCGATAATGTCTGCCGAGATCAGCAGACATTATCCACACGCAATGCCTCAAAAGGGCAGAGGGGACATTAATCCATCATGGTTCCGCCGTCAACATCCGTGATTTCTCCGGTGATGTGTCGAGCAAGGTCCGAGCCGAGGAACATGACCGCATTGGCGATGTCTTCCGGTTCAGCAAACCGTCTTAACGGAATTGAATTCATGAAATTCAGGCGACGTTCACCCTGAAAAGAATCCAACATAGATGTATTGGTTGGGCCCGGACAAATGGCGTTGACATTGACACCATACTGTCCGCCTTCTCTCGCCAAGCCTTTTGTCAATCCGATGACACCGGCTTTGGAAGTTGCATACAGCGTTGTACCGAATACACCACCGCCGCGTTTTCCGGCGATTGAAGCGATGTTGACAATTTTACCGTATTTGCGTTCGATCATATAAGGCATCGCCGCATGGCAGGTATTGAAAACACCTTTCAAGTTGATATTGATGATGCGATCCCAATCGCGTTCATCCGATTCAAAGAAATTCTTCGAGCTAACGATCCCTGCATTGTTAACGAGAACGTCAATTTTGCCGTAATCTTTGACAATTTGGTCAATGACTGCTTGTGCGGCCGACGTATTGGATACGTCCAATTGAACGAAATTTGCCTTTAACCCTTCAGCACAAATTTCATCCTTAACTTGAGTGGCAAGCTCTGCGTTGATATCGAGAATGATAACTTCAGCGCCGCCTCTGGCGAATCCAAAAGAAATGGCCTTGCCGATTCCTTGGCTCCCGCCCGTAATAACGACCACTTTACCCGTAAAATCCATGTTCTCCTCCATTCATCTCCACAGCGATGTATTTATCCCATCATATAACACGCGGTTCGTTGATTCAATTAGTATTTTGTCTTCATTTTAGTGCAACATTCGTGCCAAAACCGCTTTTAAATGTTCATGAGGTTGCATCGCTTCAAATCGCACCGTTTTCAGTACAATATCTCCTATGTGCATCCATAGGGGGATTGTGAAAAAACAGGACACTTTATTTGACGCATACCCTTCAATCTATTGCAATTCCTTTTGTCGGGTGGGGGTGCTAAAATTATGAGCACTGCTCATTTTTTTAGCACCCCTCCCTCTATCTCTTAGCCTGTTCCTATGTTATTAGGGGAAATAATGTTATTTGTTTGGAATGTGAATTGCTTTCTTATCAGCGGCAAGTACTGCTTCTCTAACCGCTTCTGCAACTGTCGGGTGTGCATGAATGGTCTCCATGAATTCATCGAGTGTCGCCTCTAAATCAATGGCCAGTGCGCATTCGGCGATCAAATCCGTCGCGCGCGGTCCCAACAAATGAAATCCGAGAACTTCTTTGAATTCTTTGCCCATAATGACCTTAAACATGCCGTCTCCGGCTTCCATGATCAATGATTTTCCGTTCGCCATCAGCGGGAATTTTCCGACGACATAGTCGATGCCTTGCGCTTTTGCCTGTTCTTCTGTAAGGCCGACCGATGCGAACTCGGGATTGGTGTAAATACAGGATGCATTGGTCTTGAGACTTGAAATACTTTCATGACCCATCGCATTTTCTGCGGCAACTTCGCCTTGAGCGGAAGCCACATGCGCCAGCATACTGCGGCCGTTACAATCTCCGATGGCGTAAACGCCTGCTACATTGGTTTCCATTTTATCATTGACTTTAATCAATCCGCGTTCACTGGCAATGCCGGCCTTATCCAGATTTAAAGCACCGGTGTTGCTGCGTCTGCCTATGGAAATCAATACTTTTTCACCCGAAAAGGCTTTTTGCGATCCGTCTTTCATGGCCACCGAAACTTTTGCTTCCGCTCCGCCGTCTTCGATGCCGACCACTTTGGCTTCCGTGAAAATTTCAATCCCTTTAGCCGCCATTTTTGCCTTCAAAATCTTAGTCAATTCGCGATCCATCATCGGCAAAATTTCTTCGAGCATTTCCACAATGGTGACTTTTGTGCCGAGTGTCGCATAAAGTGAACCCATTTCAACGCCGATGACACCGCCGCCGATAATGACCATCGTCTTCGGTACTTCCGACAATTCAAGTGCGCCGGTACTGTCGATGCATTGTTTTGAATCAATGCCGGGAATCGGCGGTTTCGCCGGTTCAGATCCCGTTGCAACGATTACTTTATCCGCTTTGAGCGTTTCCGTAGCGCCCTTGTCGGTAATCACTTTAATGGTTTTTGCATCTTCAAACGATGCCGTACCAAAGATCACTTTGACTTTATTGGCTGCCAAAAGACCTTTGATGCCGCTTACAAGCTGTTTCGTGATACCGGATTTGTATTTCTGAGCCGCAGTGAAATCCAGTTTTACATCTGCAATCACACCACAGGCAGCGCCTTCTTTTGAGGTTTCATAAATTTCTGCCGTATGAAGAAGGGCTTTCGTAGGAATACAACCCACATTCAGACAGGTACCGCCCAGATATGTTTTTTCGACCAACGTTACCGCCGCTCCGAGTTGAGCCGCTTTGATTGCTGCGACATATCCGCCGGGGCCGCCGCCGATGATGACTATTTTTGTTTTTTCAATTGCCATTGCTTTTATTCCTCCCAAGCTTTAAAAGACCTTGTTACATGTACATTTGGTCCGGATCTTCTACATAGTCTTTAATCAAGGACAAAAGCTGAGCGGCCAATGCACCGTCTACGACTCTGTGATCGAATGATAAACTGAGCGCCATCATCGATCCGGGAACAATTTCATCATTTTCGTTGACAATCGGTTTTCTGACAATGCGTCCGACACCCAGAATGCCGCTTTCAGGTAAGTTGATAATCGGGTTGAATGCGTCGATGCCAAATCCGCCGAGGTTGCTGATTGTAAAGGTCGCTCCGGAAAGCTCATCCATAGATAACTTGTTTTCTCTGGCTTTTCCGATCAACGCTTTTGCTTCTTTGCTGATTTCCGCAAATCCTTTGCGTTCTGCATTTTTCACCACCGGAACAACGAGGCCTTCATCCAGGGCCACTGCCACGCCGATATTGACGTCTCTGTGCAAAATCAAGTTGTCGCCGGAAATAGACGCATTCATCATCGGAACATGAAGCAGTGCGGTTGCAACCATTTTAACCAACATGTCTGTATAGCTCATGCGAACGTCTTTTGCCTTTTCGTTGAGTTTGGTTCTCAAAGCGATCATTTTGTCCACATTGGCTTCTGTCGTAAGCGTTACATGCGGCGCCGTCACTTTGCTTTCTACCATGCGCTTCCCGATGACTTTTCTCATGCCGGAAAGCGGCTTGACGATATCGCCTGCCACCGGAGCAACCACCGGAGCGGGTGCTGCCGATTCAACCGCAGCAGACGCTGTGGGGGCAGCTTCTGTTTTCGGCTTGTTTTCACTGTATCGGATAACATCTTCTTTTCGAATGCGCGAACCGGTTATTTCAGTAATCTCAGAAAGATCTATTCCGAGTTTTTCTGCCGTTTTTTTAGCCAGCGGCGATACTTTGATGCGACCGCCTTCGGATTTTTCGACCGGTTTTACGGCAACTGCCGCAGCCGCTTGAGGCGCTTCTTCCGTAGCAATGGCTTCCGCCTTTTCACCGGAAACTTCTACTTTTTCACCGGGTTCTCCGACGATGGCTACGAGTCCCTGAACAGGAACATCCTCTCCCTCTTCGGCGATGATGGCCAGCAACACGCCGTCCACTTCCGATTCAATTTCGTTGGTCAGTTTATCGGTTGTAATTTCAACGATTGGTTCACCTTTCGCAACCGGATCGCCGACTTTTTTTAGCCATGCCGCAATGGTACCTTCCGTCATCGTCAGACCCAATTGAGGCATTTTTATTTCTGTTGCCATAACTTTCCTCCTCGTTTGCTGATCCGCTACACTTCAAGTACTTTCTTGACGCCGGCGATAATGTCTTGTGGATTCGGGAAAAATGCATCTTCCAGCGGTGGGCTGAAAGGCGGAACGACGTTAAGTCCTGCAACGCGATAAACCGGTGAATCCAATTCGTCGAAAAGTTCTTCCATGATTTGAGATGAAATTTCACCCGCAAATCCGCTACGCTTGTAGCCTTCTTGAACCACTACGACATTGTGGGTTTTGGAAACCGATGCTTTGATGGCTTCCCAGTCCAGAGGTACGAGCGTTCTAAGATCTATTACTTCAACGTCAATGCCTTCTTTAGCCAGTTCTTCAGCCGCTTCTTTCGCAAATAAGACTTGGCGAGACCACGTAATGATGGTGACGTCTTTTCCTTCGCGGACGACATTGGCTTTGCCGAGCGGAATCACATATTCCCCTTCCGGCATTTCGTCTTTAATGGCATAAAGCAGTTTGTGTTCTAAGAAAATAACGGGGTCATCATCGCGGACAGCCGCTTTAATGAGTCCTTTTGCATCCGCCGGAGTTGACGGTGCAACGACTTTTAATCCCGGAATGTGCGTAAACAGCGGTTCGAGGCATTGTGAATGCTGTCCGGCATTTCTTCTGCCCGCGCCGATCGGTGCACGCAGTACCATCGGCACATTGACCTGTCCGCCTGTCATATAGCGCATTTTTGCCGCTTGGTTCATGATCGGATCCATGGCGACGCCGATAAAGTCAACGTACATGAGTTCTACAACCGGTCTGATGCCGCGCATTGCCGCACCAACCGACATGCCTGTAAAACTGGATTCACTGATTGGGGTTTCGATGACTCGGTTCGGACCGAATTCATCCAGAAATCCGAGTGTGATACCGAACGGGTTCCCCATGGTTCCCATATCTTCACCGACGACGATTACATTTTCGTCTCGGAGCATTTCTTCATACAAGCCTTCCCGAATGGCTTTGCTCATACTTAACTTACTCATCGAGCAACACTCCTTTCATTGTCACTGGCATAGACATCCAGTGTGACTTCGCTGACATCCGGATACGGAGAATCTAAAGCAAATTGCATTGCCGCTTCAATTTCCGCGTCCATAGCCGCGTCAATCGCATCCAATTCTTCTTGAGTGACATCCATTTCAAGCAATTTTTCTCCGAACGCTTTGATCGGATCTTTTTTCGCCCATTCTTCGGTCACTTCTTTTGAGCGGTAACTTGCCGGGTCGCCTTCGTAGTGTCCTCTCATGCGGTATGTAACACATTCCACGATGGATGGTCCTTTTTTATCTCTGGCGTGCGCTACGGCTTCCTGAACGGTTTCAAATACAGCCAATACGTCATTACCGTCACATGTCACTCCCGGAATGTTGTACGCTTTTGCCCGTACAGCAATGGATTCTGTATTGGTAACGCTTTTGATATTGACGGATACGCCATACTGATTATTTTCACACAAATAGACAACCGGAAGTTTCCAAGCGGAAGCCATGTTGATGGATTCGTGGAAAGTACCCTGATTGGATGCGGCATCTCCAAAGAAAGACAATGTCACTTCATCAGTTCCTTTGATTTTAGAGGTTAAACCTGATCCTGTCGCAATCGGGATACCGGCGCCGACGATGCCGTTTGCACCGAGAATACCGAGATCCAAGTCAGCAACGTGCATTGATCCGCCTTTTCCACGGCAATAACCCGTTACTTTTCCAAATAATTCGGCCATCATCTTATCTGTTTTAGCACCTTTAGCAATACAGTGTCCGTGACCGCGATGCGTCGCCGTGATAAAATCACGTTTTTCAAGCGCATAGCATGTGCCTACGATTGTGGCTTCTTGGCCGACACATGTATGGATATTGCCCGCAAGCATACCCTTCATGAAACACTCGGTCAACTTGATTTCAAACTTACGGATTCTCACCATGTCTTCGTACATGGAAAGAAACAATTCTTTCGAATACTTTTTCTTACTCAAGAGTATCCACACCTTTCTTTAGCAGATTTTGTTGCACCCGACTCATATAAGAGCAAGTTGTATGCCAATTTACACATAATTCGCACACTTTTAGACGAGGATTCTCTGCAAGCATTGATTTAACTGTATTTATTTTTGTAATATTCCACTCTTCGCATCGTCTGGAGTTGCATGAAAACACATACAAAAAAATAAAAAAGTGCTCAAAATTTGAGCACTTTTGCGAAACCACAGTGATTTCAATTCATTCACGCAACTGCTCAATTTTTGAGCAGTGTTAAATTTTTTAGCGCACCATCCCCAACGTTGTGAAGTTGTAACGCTCTATTTTATTGTATAATGTATTTCTGCTGACGTTTAAGAGCTTGGCCGCCTGAGTGATATTGCCGCTGCAATAAACCAGCGTGTGTTGGATCAACTGCTTTTCCATCTCTTCCAAAGTCATAATCTGCGGGAAGTCCCCTCGAATGACGTTGCTTTTCTCCTGTTCATTAATAATGTATTTTGAAAGGTGCTGTACGGAAATCTCTTTTTGACTACAGATATTGATTGCCCGTTCCAGCGCATTTTCCAGCTCGCGAACATTACCTTTCCAGTGACAATTCATCAACATTTCCATCGCTTCCGGCGCAATGCCTTCCACGGATTTCCCGAGTCGTTTGCTGATTTTTTTCACCAAGTGCATCGAAATCTCAGGAATGTCTTCGCGCCTCTCTCTGAGCGGTGGAATTTCAATGGTCAAGACATTCAGCCTGTAATAGATATCCCAACGGAACTCATTGGCCATGCAGGACTCTTTCAAATCTTTGTTCGTCGCGGCGATAATTCTGACGTCTACGTTAAATACATTGTCGCCGCCGACGCGCACAACCTTTCGATCCTGAAGCACCCGGAGCAATTTCGCCTGAACGCCGATTGACATGTCCCCAATTTCATCAAGGAATATCGTTCCGCCATGTGCCAGTTCAAACTTTCCGGGTCTGCCACCTTTAATGCCGCCCGTAAATGCTCCGTGCGCATACCCGAACAACTCACTTTCAATGAGTTCCCGCGGGATAGCCGCACAGTTGATCGCGACAAAAGGACCGTTTCGACGGTCGCTTCTGTTGTGAATGGCCTGCGCAAAAAGCTCCTTGCCCGTGCCGCTGTCGCCGAGAATCAATGTATTAGAAGCGCTCTTTGCCGCGTTTTGAGCGATTTCGAGGCATTCTTTCATTTTGGGGCTATCGCCGATAATATCGTCAAAGGTAAAATTCGCTCTCGCCCCGACCATATTGTTGACCATCTTTTTGACGTACTGAATTTCCTTGAAAATATCGATAACACCGATGAGTTCACCCGCCTCGTCACGGACGGGAATTGCCGTCTTGAGCAGATGATAACGCACGCCTTTGTAATTTTCAAGAACGTACTCTCTGTCTGTGTACCCTTTACCGGTTTTCAGGACTTCAAGGATAATCGGTTCGAACGGAACCAGTTCCCCGATCGGTTTCCCGATGCTTTCTTGTCTTGAGATGCCGAGAATGGTCTCTCCTTTTTCATTGACATAAGTCACACAGCCTTTATTGTCGATCATCATAAACCCTTCGGAGATGTTTTCGACAATAGCACTTTGATATTTTGCCTGTTCTTGTATGGTTAAATTCTTTTGATAGGTTTTAATTTGATTTTCAATCCCCTTGGAAGATGCGATTACCATACCAAGCGCATTTTTATTGGGTTCTCTGCTGTATTCGCTGAGGCACAAAACACCGATCAGCTCATCGTCGACCATAATCGGCGCCGCATAGCAGGACCAACTCCTGTGCAAGGGGTTTTTGTGTTCTTCTCCGCAAACCTGATTTGGAAGCTGGTGCTTGATGGTCATATTAATGGCCGTTTCACCGACAAAATTTTCTCCCAACATGGCCCCGTTTGAAAATCGAAGATCCCGTTTCGATTTCTGTAGTATGTATTCGCCGCCGACAACTCTCAGTAAATTCGCGTTTTGATCGGTTAACACAATGATAAAGTTCTTTTCTTGAATGAAGGAGAGCAAATAACTCATAAAAATCTTGGCATTGTCAACCAGCACGCGGTTGTCTTCGATCAATGCCTGATATGCCTCTTCCGTCATTACATGTTCGATCCCGAATCGACCGTCGTCCCAAATTTCTTCGTCAAGTTTTCTTTGAATCATAGCCCCTCCCGAAAACGCTTAACACTTAACTGATGATTTCCGCCTGATCTCCGACAAATAGGCAAGCTATTTGATGTCATTATATAATCTCTACAAACGAGTGTCAACAATGTATTCAATGCTAACCACTATAGAAATACGTCTACTTTTCCAAGTATCATCTGTGAAAACCAGGAAAAGGAAAAGAACCCCGCTACACGTGCAGCCCTTCCTAACTGCAGGTGAAAAACGAGGTTCTCTTCCCGATTGTATTTATGGTAGATATTAAGGAGACGTTACTATAATAAAGGTAAATGGCAAATGGATAAGGATGTTTCTGAGATTATTCGTCTTGTAATGCGTCGTATCCTCTTTCGCCGGTACGTACTTTAACCACTTCTTCAACATCGTATACGAAGATTTTACCATCGCCGATATTGCCGGTGTAAAGAGAATCAATTGCTGTCTTAATCGCAAGTTCTACAGGTACTTTACAGATAACACATTCGACTTTAACTTTCGGAAGCAAAGTAATGTCAACAGGTACACCACGATAGAATTCCGTGCTTCCCTTTTGCATACCGCAACCGAGAACTTGTGTCATCGTCATACCGGTAATACCGATTTTGTGCATTGCATTTTTGAGGCCTTCAAATTTATCCGGTCGAATGATCATAACGACTTTAGAAATCTTCGCATCCGGGTGTTTGCTGACATCATCACGGCGTTTAACCGGAATTGCCAACTCTTCAGGCACTTCACCAAGCGGATATTCCGCACCGGCCGCTGCAGCCGCAGAGATTGTGCTGATCATCGGTGTAAAGTCTGCATAAGCACTTGCAAGACCATGTTCGTATACGTCAAGACCAACGATTTCTTCTGCTTCGGAAACGCGGAGGCCGATGGTTGATTTGATAATCATGAAAAGAATGCTCATCGTTACCACAACCCAGAGGGCTACAGAAACAACGCCGATCAATTGTGTAATGAAGAGTCCTGCACCGCCGCCGTAAACAAGGCCGCCGTCAAGAGCAAAGACACCTACGAGCAATGTTCCGAGCGCTCCGCAGATACCGTGAACGCCGATTGCACCAACCGGGTCGTCAATTTTGAGGATTTTATCAACAAATTCAATACCGAATACAATGACAACACCTGCGATAATACCGATTAAAGCAGCACCTGCCGGAGATACGGCATCACAACCTGCAGTAATCGCAACCAGACCTGCAAGTGCGCCGTTGAGTGTCATGGAGACATCCGGTTTTTTGTATCGGAACCACGTGACAATCATAGTTGTAAATGCTGCCATTGCAGCCGCGAGGTTTGTTGTTACAAAGATTGTGCTGGCTGATACGATTGCACCGTCATCAGCAAAAGCAACTGTGGAACCACCGTTAAATCCGAACCAACCGAACCAGAGAATGAACACACCAAGCGCCCCCATCGGCAAATTGTGTCCGAGAATTGCTTTCGGTTTTCCGTCGGCTGAGTATTTTCCGATACGAGGTCCGAGGATTTTAGCACCGACAAGTGCGGCAACACCACCGACCATATGTACAACGGTTGAACCGGCGAAATCGTGGAAACCCATTTCAGCCAACCAGCCACCGCCCCAGATCCAGTGTCCTGAAATCGGGTAAACCACTGCACTGATAAAGAAGCTGTAGATAATATAGCTGATAAATTTCGTACGCTCAGCCATAGCACCTGAAACGATTGTTGCGGCTGTTGCACAGAATACGGTTTGGAAAATCAAGAATGCTTCCAGCGGCACACCGTCAGGCAATCCATATTCTCCGAGAACCATTGGATCGAACGTACCGAAGAAGGCACTGCCCGTTCCGAACATAACGCCAAAACCTAAAATCCAGAATGCAGGGGTCCCGATGGCAAAGTCCATCAAGTTTTTCATAATGATATTTCCTGCGTTTTTAGCACGCGTAAACCCCGCTTCAACCATTGCAAAGCCGGCTTGCATAAAGAATACCAAAGCCGCTGCAATAAGTACCCACATTGTACTTGCTGATGAATACATATAAATCCCTCCTAAAATATAATACGGCGTGCAACGCTCCCCATCTCAAAAGGATGAGGTAACACTGCACGCCGTTGTGCCTAACTTTATTCATTTTTCGGCAATTCTTTATATTCTGACTTATGCTGTATGCGACATTGATTTTTTAGTAGAACAGCAATTCCCCGTAAGTCGGATATGGCCAGTATTTCTTAGCCACCATCGGCTCAAGTGCATCTGCTTTTTCTCTGAGTGCATCCATAGCCGGAAGTACTTGATCTTTTACGTAAGTAGCTTGAGCTGTTACATCACCGCTTGCTTCAATGCCTTCAATGACCGCTTCAAGCGCGCCGGCTTTTTCGTAAGCACCGGCAACCAGCGCTGAAAGTTTTTCAAGCAATGCCGTTTCAAACTCTACAGAAATGGCATCGGATACGGCTTTCTTTTGAGCGGCTGTATCGCTGAGCACTTTCATGTAAGAAACAACTGCAGGAATGATTTCTTTGTTTGCCATTTCAACCATAGTAAGTGCTTCGATATTGATTGTTTTGACATAGTTTTCGAGGTTGATTTCATATCTTGAGTGAACTTCTGATTCACTGAGAACACCGAACTTCGTAAACAGGGCAACATTCTTGTCATCTACCAACTTCGGCAATGCATCTACGGTCGTTTTGAGATTTGAAAGGCCACGTTTTTCAGCTTCGACAACCCACTCATCCGAGTAGTTGTTGCCGTTGAAAATGATGTGTTTGTGCTCTGTAATGGTGTCTTTGATGAGTTTGTTCAACTCTTCGGTGAAGTTTGCCGATTTTTCAAGTTTATCCGCAAATTCAGAAAGCACATCCGCAACAATTGTGTTGAGAATCATATTCGGTCCTGCGATAGAAGAGGCCGAACCAACCATTCTGAATTCGAATTTGTTACCCGTGAAAGCAAACGGAGACGTACGGTTACGGTCTGTATTGTCTTTCGGGAACTTCGGCAAAACATCGACGCCGATCGTCATGTTTTCACTTGATTTTTGGCTGTAAGCCGAACCGCTTTCGATTGATTCTACAATTGCAGTCAATTCTTCACCGAGGAAGATTGAAACAATTGCCGGAGGTGCTTCATTCGCTCCGAGGCGGTGGTCATTTCCGGCTGTTGCGACGGAAATTCTAAGAAGATCTTGATATTTGTCAACCGCTTTGATAACGGATACGAGGAACAACAAGAATTGTGCATTTTCTCTTGGAGAAGTTCCCGGATCCAGCAAGTTTAATCCTGTGTTAGTAGAAATAGACCAGTTGTTGTGTTTACCGCTTCCGTTGACGCCGTCAAACGGTTTTTCGTGAAGCAGGCAAGTCAGATCATGGCGGATTGCCACTTTCTTCATCATTTCCATAGTCAATTGGTTGTGATCCGTTGCAACATTGGAATTTGTAAATACCGGCGCAAGTTCGTGTTGTGCCGGAGCAACTTCGTTGTGTTGAGTCTTAGCGAAGATGCCGAGTTTCCAAAGTTCTTCATTTAATTCGTTCATGAAAGCCGCAACTCTCGGTTTAATGGCACCGAAGTAGTGATCGTCGAGTTCTTGTCCTCTCGGCGGTTTTGCACCGAAGAGCGTTCTTCCCGTATAGACGAGGTCACGACGTTTCATAAAGTCCGCTTGGTCAATCAAGAAATACTCTTGTTCAGGTCCCATTGTTGCATTGACACGAGTCGCATCTGTGTTTCCGAACAGCTTTAAAATGCGAAGTGCCTGTTTGTTAATGACATCCATAGAACGAAGCAACGGTGTTTTTTTGTCGAGTGCTTCTCCGCCGTATGAGCAGAAAGCAGTCGGAATGCAAAGGACGCCGTCTTTGATAAAAGCAAATGAAGTCGGATCCCAAGCTGTGTAACCTCTCGCTTCAAAAGTGGCGCGCAAACCTCCGGAAGGGAAACTGGATGCATCGGGCTCGCCTCTGACGAGTTCTTTTCCCGAAAACTCCATAATCATGCTGCCGTCATCTTTTGGCGAAATAAAACCGTCATGTTTTTCAGCCGTGATGCCTGTCATCGGCTGGAACCAGTGTGTAAAGTGCGTTGCACCCTTTTCAATGGCCCAATCTTTCATCGCATTTGCCACGACATCTGCGATAGAGTCGTCCAAATATTGGCCGCTCTCGATGGTCTTCTTCAACGCTTTGTACGTGTCTTTCGGCAAACGTTCTTTCATTGCCGCTTCGTTGAAGACCATGCTCCCGAAAATGGCGGAAACATTTTTCATACACTTCTCCCCCTTAATAAATATTTTTTCGTTTACATGCTAAACATGATTTTATTCAAATGCTAATTAGGTATAGCATGGAAGGCTTGAATGATTTTCAAGTATGTATATAGTTGCCTTATAATATAGTAATTTTAAGTGGTACAGATACTAACAAAAAAAGGCGTCGCAGAACCGTTCGTCTGCAGCGCCTTTGCTACTATAGGTGCAATTATAAATTTGTATTGTTCATTTGTCAAGCCCTAAATTCATATTTTTTTGATTTTTTAGGGGTTTTCAATCCGTCTTTTGACTTGACAGCACCCAGATGGCGCATTATAATAGGATAAATTTAAGTCAATATTCGGATTTTAATTTCTGAGAACAATGGGGTTCAACGGTCTGATGAGGTACTCAGGTGCCTCGTTCTGTTTTTTGTTGCCGTTCTTCCCTATTAACATACCACTTTTTCGGCGTCTTACAAGCGAAAAAACGAGAACGGCAAAATCATTTCAATTGGGAGGTCTAGCTTATGACAAATACCATGAAAGAGGTTTTACAATTCACTCGAGAAAATGATGTTAAATTTATTCGATTGGCCTTTTGTGATATCTTCGGCGTTATGAAAAACATTTCCATCATGCCTGAAGAATTGCCGAGAGCTTTTGAATCCGGAATTTCTTTTGATGCCTCCGCGATTGAAAGCTTTATGAACGTCGACGAATCCGATCTGCTTCTCTTTCCCGACCCCACGACACTATCCGTCTTGCCGTGGCGCCCGTCTCACGGAAGAGTCATCCGCTTATTCTGCAATATCAAATATCCGGATGGAAAACCTTTCGAAGGTGACCTTCGATACCTGTTGAAGGAAGCGGTCACACGCGCCGAACGCATCGGCTACCAATCCAAGATCGGCGTTGAATGTGAATTCTACCTATTTAAATTAGATGAAAACGGAAATCCGACTCTCGATCCTCAAGACGATGCCGGGTACTTCGATATTGCCCCCTGGGACCGCGGAGAGAACGTCAGGCGCGAGATTTGCCTCACGCTTGAAGAAATGGGCGTCACACCGGAAAGTTCTCACCACGAAAAAGGACCGGGGCAAAACGAAATCGCTTTTAAATTCAGCGATGCCCTCACGGCCGCCGATAATTTTACAACCTTTAAATCCGTCGTCAAAACCATCGCTGCACGTAACGGCTTATATGCTTCTTTCATGCCGAAACCGCTTCAAAGCGAAAGCGGCAACGGGCTTCACATCAATTTGTCTCTGACAAAAAACGGGGATAACATCTTTAACGATGCCTCTATTGAAGCAGGCTCTCCGGCCGCCGGCTTTGTCGAAGGGATTCTCAGACGCATCCCTGAAATCACAACCTTTATCAATCCGATTACCAATTCCTACGCACGCCTCGGCCACTACGGCGCCCCGCGTTATATCACTTGGTCTTACCAAAATCGAGCCCAGCTCATGCGCCTCATTACCGACCGTCAAGAACGCAGTCGAATCGAGCTTCGCTCTCCGGACCCGGCCATTAATCCTTATCTCGTATATATGTTGCTTCTCAATGCAGGACTCGAAGGCATTGAACAAGAGCACGCCCTTCGCGACCCCGTTAACCTCACGTTGACCGAAGAGGATCACGAAACCGATCTATTGGCGTCTCTGGTTCTTCCGGAAACACTTTCCGAAGCCGTTAAACTCTCTGAAAACAGCACCTTTATACGAGGGCTTCTTCCTGAAATCACATTTGAAAAATATGTCGGCCAGAAAAGAGGTGAATGCGACGCGTATGCTCAAGGCGGCGCAACGCATCAATTTGACTTGAAACAATATTTTCAAATCATTTGATTGAACAGAAAGGTTGGTGCAAATGGAAAGTATTTTAATCGTGACAAGCACCGAAAAGAGCAAAGGCTTTCTGAAAGAACTTCTTGCTTCGACGACATTCACTCAGCTGGTTACCGTTTACGACGGCAGCGAAGCGCGGCGGCAGTTGATCGACAATGCTTTTGATCTCGTCTTGATCAACGCCCCGCTCAAGGATGAATTCGGCCACGACCTCGCGTTGTCGCTGGCCGAAAGCACCACGTCCGGCATTATCCTTTTTGTAAAAACCGATCTTGCGGATCAGGTTTCCGAAAAGGTAGAGGAATTCGGCGTCGTCGTTGTCCCGAAACCGATCAGCAAGCAGTTGTTTTTTCAGTCGCTTAAAATTGTCGCCGCAACCCGAAAGCGCCTACTGGACTTGCAGAGCGAAAACATGCGCCTGCAGCATCGCATAGAGGATATGCGTCTCGTCGACCGAGCAAAATGTGCCCTGATCGAACATTTGGATCTCACAGAACCTCAGGCGCACCGCTATATAGAAAAAAATGCCATGGACATGCGTATTTCCAGACGCGAAGTCGCAGAAGGCATTCTCAAAAATTATAAAATCCTATAAATGACGGATACAGTCAAAAATATGTCCGTCATTTTTTATTTGGATTTTTTTGACTTTAGAAGTTTTGGTGCCGCAAATTTCGATGTCATGCATTTCTATTTAACAACCGCTATTGCCAAGTTCAGTCAGAATTGCTAATATGAAATTAACATTGGGAATACATAACCCTTACCTCTTCACCCTATACTATATTGAAGAAACCCTGCAAGGAGTGCCTATGTCTTTAAAAGTTACACCTGCCAACCCAATGTTCACCACTGTTCTGAAATCCACACTTGGGCGCTATGTCGTCTATAAAAATCGCGTCGAATTCGCTCGCGAAGACCTGTCGCGATGGCACGCCATTCAACCGCCGTACTTAATTCTGGCCAATCACGTCAACAATCTGGATCCTTTCTGGCTTGGTTATTTTTCAAAAGACCCGATTCATTTTGTCGTTTCGGATGAACAATACCGCAATCCGGTTAAACGATTCTTTCTCAGAAATTTGCTCGGCGGAATCCCAAAGACCAAATTCATTTCAGATATGGACACCATTAAAGGGATCTTGCGCCTCGTTAAGAGCGGCCATGCCATCGGCATTTTTCCTGAAGGCATGCGCACTTGGGATGGCAGAACCGGCGACATCATCGAATCCACTTCCAAGCTTGTCAAACTGCTCAAAATTCCCGTTATTGCCTGCACTTTGGACGGTGCTCACCTTGCGCACCCCAGATGGGCCATAAGCGGACGCCGCGGAAAAGTCACCATTCGCATTCAAGATATCATGGACGGAGAGACTTTAAAAGGAATGGATGTCCCGTCTATTCACAAATGGCTGACTCACGCACTTGACCATGATGAATATGCTGCTCAGCGCTCAGAGCCAATCCGTTATAAAGGGGAAAAACTGGCCGAAAAACTGGAGCGATTTTTATTTGCCTGTCCGCATTGTGACAGCATTACAACCCTACATTCGGAAAACAACTTGTTGTATTGTTCCGAGTGTCATTATGCCGTCACTTACAATGAATTCGGCGGTTTCGAACCGCATACCCATGAACTGATTTTTTCAAATCCACGCGACTGGAACACCTGGCAAAGGGATTTTCTTAAACTGCGCCTCGAAACACGCCCCGAGAAAGAAGTCATTTTTTCGGATCACGCCATGCTCTATTCGGCCGACAAACAAAAACCCCTTGAAAAACGAACGGACGGCGTTTTGACACTGACCCCTGAGGAAATCTATTTTTCCGAATCCGGCACAAGCCTTCATTTTCCGTTTCGACACATCGCCGGCATGAATGTTCAGTACAGCAACGAATTGGAATTCTATTTTAAAGACACGTTATACCGGTTCAAATTTTCCGATTCAGGCGCATCGGCTTACAAGTGGACTGCCGCTCTCGAACTGAAAGCGGCATCCTTACCGATAAAAAAATACCACGATAAACGCGTAGGAGGCATATATGGCATCGACTTGGCTCAGCGTCACGGATTTTCTTTTTATTTCGCTCTTTCTCGCAATGGCTACCTTTTTAAAGAAATACATTCCGGCACTCAATCGACTTTTAATTCCCACTTCCATTGTCGCCGGATTTGTAGGTCTGATTCTCGGACCCGAAGTCCTCAATATTGTCCCGCTCAATACGCAGATGCTTGAAACCATGGTCTATCACCTGATGGCCATCGGCTTTATTGCACTGACCCTCAAATCACGAAGTCGCCAAACCGATCCGAACAACGGAAAAACCGGGATGCTTATCGTGAGCACCTACCTGATTCAAGGACTTGCCGGCTTTGCCATCTCTCTAATCATGGCCGCCTGGTTTTTACCGGATCTCTTTCCGCCTATCGGCCTCTTATTGCCACTCGGCTATGGTCAAGGACCCGGCCAGGCTTTTTCAATAGGAAGTCAATGGGAAGCCATCGGATTTGAAAGCGGTGGTCAAATCGGATTGACGATTGCAACACTGGGATTTCTTTGGGCTTGCATCGGCGGCGTTATTCTCCTCAATATTTTAACGCGCGGAAAACGCCCGGCTCCTGAAACCGGCGAACGAAAAACCTCATCGATTTCAACGGTCTCGGATATTTCAGAAGGCGGAGAAATTCCGCTCAGCTCCGGACTCGATAAAATTACTGTTCAACTCTTTTTAATCGGTCTGGTTTATTTGGCCACCTATCTGACGCTGCTCCTTCTGTCAAAATGGCTGACCCCTCTGGGAACCTTCGGCCAAACACTGGCACAACTTTTTTGGGGATTTCACTTTCTGATCGGTACCGTATATGCCATTCTGATGCGCCTAATTTACGATTATCTGATTCAGAAAAAATGGTCGGTCACCCATTATCCGAACGACTATTTGATGCAGCGCATCTCGGGAACCGCATTTGACTTCATGATTACCGCCTCTATTTCGGCGATTTCCATTACGGTAGTTCGCTCCTACTTTATACCGGTAGCCATCTTATCCACAGTGGGCGGCCTCATCACCATGTTCTACATCACTTGGATTTCAAAGCGTCTCTTTCAGCAGCATCAGATTGAGTACACCGTTGCGCTGTATGGCATGCTCACCGGAACCATTTCAACCGGCATGGCACTCCTAAAGGAAGTGGACCCTCAATTTAATTCAAACGTTGCCGAAACTTTGGTACTCGGAAGTGCGGTCGGTCTTGTTTTCGGCTTTCCCCTCATGCTGATTTTGAACATTCCGGTCTTGGGATACCTGAACAATAACTATACGTTCTATCTCTATACCTTGGCAGCATTTGCACTCTATTTACTCTTATTATGGGGCGGCCTCTATCGCACACATAGGCGCACTAAAAAAACACAATAAAAAAAGCGCAGTTTTTACTGCGCAATCATAAAATATAAAAGAACGGCTATTCCGAGTACGATGCGATACCAACCAAACACTTTAAAATCGTGTTTTTTGATATAGCCCATCAGGAATTTGATTACAAAGACGGATACGGCGAATGCGACGACCATCCCCGTTAAAAGCAATGTCATTTCATAACTTGTAAAATGAAATCCGAATTTAACGAGTTTTAAGAAACTGGCACCGAACATAACCGGTACGGCGAGTAGGAACGTAAATTCTGCCGCAACACCTCTGGACATACCGATGAGCAGTCCACCGACGATTGTCGCACCCGACCGGGAAGTACCGGGAAATACCGCGGCAATCAGTTGAAATACGCCGACGATGAAGGCCATCTTATAAGTAATCTCTCCGAGCTGACTCACAACGGCTTTTTTTGACCGATTTCGATTTTCAATGACAATAAAGAAAATCCCAAAGACAATCAACGCCAGAGAAACGGTCTGATAATTGTAAAAAAGCGCATCGATTTGATCTTCAAACTTCAAACCGATAACCGCGGCAGGAATGCAAGCGACGATGATTTTATACCAAAGAGTCATCGTCTCTTTTTTTATTATAGGCCCCTTTCCGCTGAAATTGAACGGGAAGATTGTATTCCAATAAAGCATCAAAACGGCAAGAATCGCACCGAGTTGAATCACCACTAAAAACATTTCTTTAAATTCCGGCGTTACATTAAGTCGGATAAACTCATCCAGCAAAATCATATGCCCGGTACTGCTGATCGGCAACCATTCTGTTACGCCTTCTATAATACCAAATAAAATAGCTTTCATTATTTCTATCATGATTTCTTACGCCTCCGTCGTCACATATCAGCAGCTCTCTTCGCGCGTTCAAAAACACACGTTCAAAAACTGCAAGTTCATCATACCACGTTTCTGATGTGAACGCTAATTAAAATCTCATTAAGATGAGCGTTCACAATGACTGCACCCTTCTAATTAATCAGCACTCTGTCCAAATGGAGCCACGCAATTGACACCTCATCAGTCAGAAGGTTAATCTCTTAACTTATCTGGTTATTCTCAAATTGAAATGGTATAATGTCTTTGAATGTTTATACGTGCACACGCATTGTGCAGTGGGTATAAGGAGGATTCCAGTGTATAAAATTTTAAAAAAGACGCGTATTGGTGAATCCATCTACGAATACGAAGTAGAAGCACCTCTTATCGCCAAAAAAGCGGCTGCCGGACAATTTATCATCATTCGCCTTGGAGAAAACGGTGAACGTATCCCGCTTACCATTGCTGATTTTGATCGCGAACGCGGCAGCATTACGATGATCTTTCAGGCCGTCGGACTCTCTACTACGGCATTGAGCCGCTTAGAAGCCGGCGAATCGATACTGGACGTTGTCGGTCCGCTCGGTATGCCTTCTGAGATCGAAAACTACGGAACCGTCGTTTGTGTCGGCGGCGGCGTCGGTATTGCCCCGATCTATCCGATTGCAAGGGCACTCAAAGAAGCGGGAAACCGCGTCATCTCTATTATCGGCGCTCGGAATGCCGATCTGTTGTTCTGGCAAGACAAAATGGCCGCTGTCAGTGATGAACTCCGTATTGCTACAGATGACGGCAGTGCCGGACAAAAGGGGTTTGTCACGGATATTTTGAAAGCCATCATGGAAGAAACCACTGTTGCCCGCGTGTGGGCAATCGGTCCGATGATTATGATGAAAGCCGTCTCCAATACGACGCGCCCTAACGGCGTCAAAACGTTTGTCAGCATGAATCCGATCATGGTTGACGGCACCGGAATGTGCGGCGGTTGCCGTGTTCAAGTCGGTGAAGAGACAAAATTCGCATGCGTTGACGGGCCTGAGTTTGACGGTCACCTCGTCAATTTTGATCTGGCAATGCGCCGCTCATCTGTCTACAAACCGGAAGAACGCGCCGCAGTGGAAGAAGAAGAAAAAGATCACGTTTGTCGGTTGGGAGGAATCTGATTATGGCAGCAAAAATAGATCGTACGCCGATGCCGACTCAGGAACCCGAAATCAGAAAAACGAACTTCTATGAAGTCGCTTTGGGGTACACTCCTGAAATGGCAGCTCTTGAAGCATCACGCTGCTTGGATTGCAAAAATCCGAAATGCGTTCAGGGATGTCCGGTTGAAGTCAACATCCCCGGTTTTATAAGAGCCATCAATGAAAATGATATGACAAAAGCCGTTGAAGTTTTGAAGCAAAAAAACAATCTCCCCGCTGTCTGCGGCCGTGTTTGTCCGCAAGAAACACAATGTGAAGCACAATGTGTCTTAGGCATAAAGGGAAAACCGGTTGCAATCGGTCGTTTGGAACGCTTTACAGCAGACTGGGAAATGGCACAGGAAAAAGCACAGTCAAATACCGATGAAACACCGATATCAAAAATTGATCAAAAAGTAGCGGTCATCGGCGGAGGCCCGGCAGGACTTACCGCGGCGGCCGACTTAGCTAAAATGGGATATGCCGTCACTCTTTTTGAAGCCCTGCATACACCGGGCGGCGTCTTGATGTATGGAATTCCCGAATTCCGTTTGCCGAAAGCCGTTGTTCAAAAAGAAATCGACTCCATTCGCGCCCTCGGCGTCGATATAGAAGTCAACAGTGTCGTAGGAAAATTGATTACCGTTGACGAACTGCTCAACGAAGAAGGCTTTGATGCCGTCTTTATCGGAACAGGTGCCGGTTTACCGCACTTTATGAACATCCCGGGTGAAAATGCAAACGGCATTTACTCCGCCAATGAATTTTTAACCCGAATCAACCTGATGAAAGCTTATGATTATCCGCACCACCGCACACCGGTCAAAATCGGCAAGCGCGTTGCGGTCATCGGTGCCGGTAATGTCGCCATGGATGCCGCACGTACGGCACTCAGACTCGGTGCAGAAGAAAGTTTTATTGTCTATCGCCGTTCGGCAGAAGAAATGCCGGCAAGACATGAAGAAATTGAACATGCCGAAGAAGAAGGCGTTCAATTCTTGCTCCTGCACAGCCCGATCGCTTACCATGCAGACGAATCCGGACAACTCATCGGCATGACGCTCCAAAAATTTGAGCTCGGTGAACCGGATGCTTCCGGAAGAAGAAGACCGGTTGCCATCAAAGGCGCTACGATTGATATGGATATCGATACCGTCGTCGTTGCCATCGGTCAAGGCCCTAATCCGCTCGTCACAAAGACGACAACCGGACTCGACCTGACACAAAAGGGCAATATTATGGCTGATTCCGAAAGCGGTGCCACTTCTATTGAAGGGGTTTTCGCCGGCGGAGACATCGTCACAGGTGCCGCCACCGTTATTTTGGCCATGGGCGCAGGAAAGAAAAGTGCTCGTGCCATTGATGCGTATCTGACGGAAAAACGCAATAAGAACTAATTCGATTTTGTCGGAAACCGCTCCCGCAAAATCTTTCACAGCATCATTTTTCACAGCAAAATCAAAGGACTGCCTTTCCGAATCCGTTTCGGAGAAGCAGTCCTTTTTTCACACTTTATCTTCATAATTTTTTAAGTTTAAGCATCTTTAATTTCTAAAAACCTCTAAAATGCTTTACATTGATTCGCTAGGACATTACTTAGTGTAGTCAAAGAACCCGGTCCCTGTTTTTCTGCCTAATTTTCCGGCACGCACCATTTTTCTGAGAAGCGGATGCGGTCTGTATTTGGTATCTCCAAATTCATTATAAAGCACTTCCATAATAGAAAGGCAGACATCCAAACCGATGAGGTCCCCCAAAGCGAGCGGCCCGATCGGATGATTGGCTCCGAGTTTCATAGCGCGATCGATGTCTTCCGCACTTGCCACGCCGTCTGCAAAGATTCCGGCTGCTTCATTGATCATCGGGACGAGAATACGATTGACGACAAATCCCGGTGCTTCTTCCACTGCAACACCTTCTTTGCCGAGTGTCAACGTCAGATCGACAATCTTTTTAAACGTTTCTTCGGATGTCGCAATCCCTTTAATGATTTCAACCAATTTCATCACCGGTGCGGGATTGAAAAAATGCATCCCGATCACTCGGTCCGGACGCTTGGTCGCCGCACCGATTTCTGTAATGGAAAGCGATGAGGTGTTGGATGCGAGAATGGTCTCCGGTTTGCAGAAACTGTCCAGTTCCGCAAACACTTTTTTCTTGATGTCCATATTCTCGATTGCCGCTTCGACAATGAGGTCGCAATCTGCGGCGTCTCTGTTATCAATCGTCAAAGACAGTTTTGCAAGCATCGCATCAC
>JASUTA010000163.1 GCA_030445805.1 Clostridiales bacterium | reverse complement strand
AATTAAAAAGGAAAAAATGAAAACCCTTCTCAATCGATTTTCACAAAGAAAATGGCAATATGGACTCGCGGCAGTCGCCGTATTCGCAGTGGTATTTGTAATGTCAGGCCCGATTTTAAACGGATTCAGAATGGGTGCAAGTTCCGTATCTTCAATGCGCGGTGCTTCTGACTCTGTTTCTCCAGAAGCTTATGAAGGCATTCCGGAGACGACAGCGGCTACGATTATGTTCAGTGAAGCAATGGACAGCAGCGCGATGAAAAATAATCTGCTGATCGCATCGGGAGCAGACGGATCACCCGAATACGGTATAGCAACAGAAGACTCTGCGGCGACAGGGGCTGTTGTTTCGGACGGAACGGATGAGACTTACCGGACGGATCGCCTGATTATCTACAGCGCCAATTTGAGCGTGTCTCTTGAGGATTATGAAGGGGCGGTTGCCTCCATCGAATCATGGGTAAATGCGTCGGGTGGATATATTGAAAACAGCAGTACCAATGTAAAAGCCTATCTGGAAAATCAGGAAACATTAAAGTATGGTTATTTGACGCTTCGCGTACCGGTGGGTGAATACACGTCCATCGTTGAAAACATCAAGTCCCTCGGACTCGTTACTTCCGAGAACAGCTATGCCGATGATGTAACCAAACAGTACCGCGATACGGCCAATACCATCGAAAATTTAAAAGTAACCGAAGCACGCCTGAGGGAAATTATGAATCAGGCGACAGACGTATCGGACATTTTGGAAATCGAAAATGAATTGACGCGCATTCGGGGACAAATTGACAATTACGAACAGCAAATTAAGGACTGGGAAGCGCTTGCCGATCTGGCGACAATACAAGTATCCCTGGATGAGGTGGAAAGTCTCACTCCGGTCATCGAACCGATTGACAACAGCTTATGGACCCGTGCCAAAGAAGCGTTCATAGGTAGCATTAACGCATTGAGCCGAGGGCTCGAAAATATTTTTATTTGGTTGGTAGCCAATGTGATCTATTTGATCATATGGTTTATCATAGGTGTAATTGCCTATCGTGTTTATCTGAAAAGGAGGAAAAAATGAGACATAAATTATTGACAGGTATCAGTGTTGCGGTATTGATGATTGCACTTTTGACGGCTTACGGATTCAGCGGCAGTGACGGTCAAGTGGCTTATGCGGAGGATTCGATTGAAACGCGTTTGGTCAATGTATACGGCGAAGGAGAAATCAGTGTGGCGCCCGATCATGCAAGTATTAATATGGGCGTGGAAACCAAAGATGCCGATGCCGCCGTCGCACAACAGGAAAATGCTAAAGTCATGGCAGAAGTAATCGCGGCGATTAAAGCTGCGGGCATTGCCGAGAGCAATATTCAAACAACCGGGTACAATCTCTATCAAACGCGTGACTACTATTCAAATGAAACCAGTGATCCTTACTATGTTGCAAGCAATACCGTGACTGTGGAAATCGATAACATCAATCTCGTAGGAACGATTATCGATGCCGGATCAAAAGCGGGTGCCAACACCATTAACAGCGTTGCATTCTCGGTAAAAGACGATTCTGCGTACTATCAACAAGCACTTGCACTGGCCATGGCAGACGCAAAAGGAAAGGCAACTGCGATCATGAAGACATTTGGCGAAACCCCTTCCGCTCCTTATTCGGTTTCTGAAACGAGCACGGGCGGCGGTATTTATTATGACTACGCGATGACGCGTGCCGCTGGGGAAATGAGCGCGGATTATTCGACGCCGGTACAAGCTGGAGAAATTACTATTTCCGCACAAGTCAGTGTGTCTTACGACTATTGATGTAACTTGAAAAAGCATCATAATTTCACTTGTTCTGAAAACCGCCCCGACTTGGGGCGGTTTTTTTCTTGCCTGTTCTCGAAAAAACGATTGTGGTATAATTAAAGAGAATATATTCAACAAAAAAGGAGTCCTATATGCGCGAAAATACCATGGTCATTGTCGACGGAAACAGCCTGATCAATCGGGCTTATTTTGCAATGGCAAATCTACAAAATTCAAAAGGGGTTTACACCGGAGGGCTTCATGGATTGGTTGCGATGATTTTTAATCTGATGGACCAGTTTGAGCCGTCTCATTTTTGTGTGGCCTTTGACTTGAAAGGACCGACGCATCGCCATGATGCTTATGATGGATATAAAGGAACGCGAAAGGGAATGCCTGAAGAGCTGGCCATGCAAATGCCTGTTATTAAGGACATTTTAGATGCGCTGAGTATTCCGAGAGTAGAGCTTCAGGGGTATGAAGCGGATGACCTCATCGGCACGCTTTCCAGTCATTTTTCTAAAGAATCGTTTGACGTCAATGTCATTACAGGCGATAAAGATGCCTTACAGCTCGTCGCTCAAGGTGCGAAAGTTTATATTACAAAAAAGGGAATTTCACAACTTCAACAATATGATGAATCTTTGATTCAAGAAGAATTGGGAATTTCGTCTGCTCAAGTGATTGATTTTAAAGGTCTTAGCGGTGATACTTCCGATAATATTCCGGGGATTCCGGGAATCGGACCGAAAACCGCGTCAAAATTGCTTGAACAGTTTCGCACGGTCGAAAATCTCGTCCAAAATGCCGATCAAATCGAAAACAAACGCATTCGAAATTTGGTTTCGGACTATGCCGAACAGGCGTTGATGAGTAAACGCCTTGCAACAATTGTCACCGAAGTGCCGATTGCGTTTAATGACGATGATTTCAAAGTAGGAGAACCGAATGTCAATAAGACCATTGAGCTCTTCAAACATTATGAACTCAATTCACTCATGGCGCGATTGAAGGCAAAATCCGAGCCGGAAGTGCGCGATGTCACTTTTTCCGAAAAAACAGCGGATGAACTGGCGGTCATACTCTCGGAATCGGATCGTTTTTCCTTTAAATTTTACTATGCACCGGGAGCGTATTTAAAAAAGGAACTGCTCGGCGCCGGATTTCAGACGGAATCAGGGTGCTTCCTGCTGAGCGATTGCTCTGACTTGAGCGCACTTAAAAGCATTTTTGAAAATGAAGCCATCAAAAAATCCGGTTTCGATATAAAAAATGAATATCTATTTTTAATGGCACTGGGGATTGATCTGTGCGGTGTGGATTTTGACGGCTATATTGCGGCGTATTTGATCGATCCGGGTCAAAAAAATTATGACCTTTCCGCACTCTATTTTGAATATACTTCTGCAAAAATACCTTCCGAGGAAGCCGTGTTCGGAAAGGGCGCAAAACGCGTATCCTTTGATGCGGTCGAAAAGGAAAAAACCGATGCGTTTATTGCACAAGAACTCGACGCCATGGCGCGGTTGGCGTTTCTGTTCAGCGAAAAAATGTCTGATATGAACTTGAATCACTTGTTTACGACCGTTGAAATTCCGCTTGTAAAGGTGCTTGCAGATATTGAATTCACAGGATTTCTTGTGGATGTCGAAGAAATTGATCGCCTGGACGTTCAGATCACGGAACAAATCGGAATCATTGAAAAACGCATTTATGAATCTGCAGGAGAGTCCTTTAACATCAATTCACCAAAACAACTCGGCATTATTCTGTTTGAAAAGCTCGGGCTCCCTTCCGGGAAGAAGACAAAGACGGGATACAGCACGGGTCACGATGTTTTGGAGCGACTTGCAGAGAAATACGATATTGCCGGCGATATTATCGAATATCGCATGTATACCAAGCTAAAATCTACTTATATTGACGGCTTACGTGCCGTATTGGATCAGGGGACACACCGCGTTCACACCTCGCTCAATCAAACCATTGCCGTGACGGGTCGTTTGAGCTCTACGGAGCCTAACCTTCAAAATATTCCGATCCGATTGCCGTACGGCCGCAAAATCAGACGGTTTTTTATAGCCGACCCCGGAAGCCTGCTCCTTGATGCGGACTATTCTCAAATCGAACTGAGGGTACTCGCCCATTTGTCAGAAGACCCACGATTGCTTGAAGCGTTTACAAAGGATTTGGACATTCACACCATTACCGCTTCGCAGGTCTTTAAAATTTCGGAAGATGAAGTCACGAAACTTCAACGATCCAGGGCAAAAGAAGTCAATTTCGGAATCATTTACGGCATGGGGGATTTCGGTCTTTCGGAAAGCCTCCACATCAGCCGAAAAGAGGCAAAAGCTTATATTGAAAGTTATTTTGAAAGCTATCCCAAAGTACAGGCTTTTATGGAAGGCATCATTTCAAGATGTGTGGAGTCTGGGTATGTCGAGACGATACTCGGACGACGACGAGCGGTTCCGGATATCACAAATAAGAATTTTATGATTCGCTCCGCGGCGGAACGTATTGCCAGGAATACACCGATTCAAGGTTCGGCGGCCGATATTATTAAATTGGCGATGATCAAAGTGTATGAGGCACTTAAAGAAAAAAAATTGAAGAGCCGCCTGATTCTTCAGGTTCACGATGAACTGATTTTAAATGTACCGGAAGAGGAACTGGAAATCGTAGAAAAACTATTAAAGGAAAGCATGGAATCCGCTTATGCGCTGTCTGTGCCGCTTAAGGTTGAGATGAGCACGGGAAGAAGCTGGTACGATGCAAAATAAACACGTTCAATTTATAGGAATTACAGGCGGTATAGGGAGCGGGAAAAGCACGGTAACGCGCTATTTGAGAGAACTGGGATATCCGGTAATCGATGCCGATGCGCTGGCCAGACGAGCGGTCGAACCGGGCAGCCCGGCTCTTAAAGCTGTGGCGGAGACGTTTGGGGATGAAATGCTTTTTGAAGATGGTTCCCTCAATCGCAAAAAGCTTGGCGCAATGGTCTTCTCCGATCCCGAAAAGCTGGATTTGCTGAATCGAATTGTACATCCGGAGGTGGAACGCCTGCTTTTGGCGGCTTATAAGGCATTTTCAGAGACACATGCCGTTGTATTTGCCGATGTGCCGCTTTTGTATGAGACAGGGCAGGAAGCGCGGTATGATGCAATATGGGTTGTTTATGCACCGAGGATGGTTTGTGTTGAACGCATTATGAGCCGCGACGGGGCAACGCGTGATTACGCCGAATGGCAGATTGAGGCACAGATGTCTTTGGAAGAAAAAAGGGAACGGGCCGACGTCGTTTTGGTAAATGATGACACGCCTGAAAAACTTTATGCTCAAGTTGAAAACGCCTTGGAAAAACAATTATGACAATATAAAAAACTGTCGAAAATGCGGTTGCATTCTTCGACAGTTTTATTGGCATTTTTGACATTTAAAAATAAAAAAGACCCCACCAAAACTAAGTTTTGACACGGCCTTTAACATGGTGCGGATGGCGGGATTCGAACCCGCACAAGCTTCAGCTCACTACCCCCTCAAGATAGCGTGTCTGCCAGTTCCACCACATCCGCTCGATGCGACTTTTTTATTATATGCACTATGGGTATGAAAGTCAATAGATTTTTCGAAATTATTTTAAGGATGAAAATTGCAAGTTTAAGTGTCGTGTAAATATATGGTAATACTTATTGTATAATATTTATTATTAAGCTGCTTTAACTTCATTTGGTGTTCTA
>JASUTA010000162.1 GCA_030445805.1 Clostridiales bacterium | reverse complement strand
GTGTGCTCTTCCGATCTGATAAATCCTCCTTTGAAAATTTATCGTCAGTATATAGAAGCGGCAAAGGACATTCAAGGGCTTTTATAAATTGTTTATAATTGAGCATAAAATGTTTATAATAGTGAATATAATATAGAAGGAATAAAAGCAAGAGTGGGATTTCTTTTAGGAGGAGCCATGGTTGAGAAGCGAGTGACGGTTTTGAGTCGAATGGGATTGCATGCAAGACCGGTCAGCCTGATTGTAGCTGCGGCACTGCCTTTTGATGCCGTTATTCGGATCGAGCGGCCGGACGGTACTGCCTGGGCGGATGCCAAACAGATCATGGATGTTATGATGCTGAATGTGGGTTTTGGTGAGACGCTTTTATTAAAAGCCGAGGGAAAAGAAGAAGCGGCTGCAATAGCCGCTTTGACAGATGTTTTCGAAGGAATGGCGCCGTAAAAAATACCAAAAGGCGCATTGAGTGAGACAAAGGTACAAAAATCAGGTGTCACGGTGTCGGGGTCAGGGTTTTGACAATGCGGATAAAATCTTCCGCAGCCGGAGAAAGCGTTCTTCGGCGATTGGTAATCATATAGATGGCCCTGCAAATTTTGACGCCGCGGACATTGAACGACTTGATATGTAAATACTTGCGATAGCTTTCATAAACGGACTTTGAAAGATATGTAATGCCGGCATTTTTCTCCACGAGATATAAATTAAGATTCAAAATGTCTGTTTCTAAAGTGGTGTTCAAAACGGAAATGTCGTGCCCTTGCTCTACCAGTGCCCGTTCGAGCTCAATACGCGTTGAAGATTGAGGTAGGCGATTGATCAAATTGTATTTGGAGAGTTCCTCTAAACAGATGACATCTCCGATTTCCGAATCTGCCGAACAAATAAAGACAATTTCATCATCAAACAGGTGATGAGAAATAAAACGATCGTTTTCAACTTTCATCCCAACGATGCCGATATCTGAAGTGAGTGAACACACATCTTCTAAAATGAGTGTGGAGTTTTTTTCTTCAACATTAAACTGGACGTCGGGATGCTCAAGCTGGAACGTTTGAATCGCACGAGGAAGTAAGATTAAGCTCGGCGTAATGGAAGCGGAAATGTTGATGGTGCCCGAAATGGCATCTGCCGAAGAATTTAATTGATGCACGGCTTTATTTTTCATATTAATGAGGTCAAGGGCATAATTTAAAAATTCTTTGCCGGAAGGGGTGAGGTTGACTTCCTTCGATGTTCGATCAAAAAGAACCACAGACAAATCTTTCTCTAAATTGGCAATATGTAAGCTGATCGTTGGTTGTGACAAATAGAGGGCTTTTCCTGCTTTCGAAAAGCTCTTGTATTTTGCCACATTTACAAAGGCTTCCAATTGTCTGAAATCCATAAAACCAACTCCTTTTAGTTATTTTAACACAAATCTTTAAAGGTCAACAATCGTTTAGTGAGTAATTTAACAAACAAATCTTCACATTTAATTTTTAATTTTGCCTTGACAATTATTCTGATGGAGGTTAAAATAACTCCAAAGATACCTTAGTAAATTACTTGGAATTATAAAAAACTTCAACCGCGATTCCGGTGGGGGTCGCTTGAAGAATCATATTAAATAAGTGCCCGGTTTGGGGACTTGAAAAGCTGTGAAAAAGAAGAGTAGGTGCGTAAACGCATGCAGAGAGGGAGTCGATCGGTGCAAGATTCCTTGTGATAGCGCAGTGAAGTGCCCTTTTGAGCTGCACATTCGAAAAGCAGAGTAGAGTGTGACGGTTGGCTCCCGTTATAGAGTGTGGCACGCGTGCCAATGAGAATCAATTAGAGTGGAACCGCGGAGTAATCGCTTCGTCTCTTATCATCGATAAGAGTCGAGGCGTTTTTTAATGAGAAAGGACAGTACTCCATAATGAAAAGCATATCACTCATAGGAAACACGCCGGTTGTTCGGTTATCGGCATCTATAACACCGGACATGGCGGATATATATTTAAAACTGGAAGGCATGAATTTAACGGGAAGCGTTAAAGATCGTTCGGCTTACGGCATGTTGACGGAAGCCGTGAGAATCGGGGCACTTAAGCCGGGAATGACCATACTTGAACCCACAAGCGGGAATATGGGAATTTCACTAGCGGCAATCGGTCGATTGATGGGTTTTCCCGTGACCATTATTATGCCGGAGACCATGACTGTAGAGCGCAGAAGACTGATTCGCGCCTACGGGGCGGAACTCATTTTGACAGACGGTAGAGAGGGCATGACAGGTGCGCTGTTACAGGCGCAGACGCTTGCGGAATCCGGACAGTATTATATGCCAAGACAATTTACGAATCAAGGCAATGTGATGGCTCATTATGAGACGACAGGTGCTGAAATCGTATGTGATTTTGAACACTTGGATGCGTTTGTCGCATCCGTCGGAACCGGCGGAACCATTACCGGAACGGGGCGAAGGCTGAAAGAAGCGTTCCCTGATGTTGAAATCATTGCAGTGGAGCCGCTTGAATCCATGGTGCTCTCGGGAAAAGAACCGGGTGTTCATAAAATTCAGGGCATCGGGCCCGGATTTGTTCCGGATATTCTGGATATGCATTTAATCGACCGAATCGAACCGGTCTCAAGCGATGCGGCAATTGAGCGCTGTTTGAAACTTGTGGAAGAGGAAGGTTTGTTTGTGGGCATCTCGACGGGCGCGGCTGTGGAAGCGGCACTGGAAACGGCTAAACGGCTCGGGTCTGGGAAAAAAATACTCGCTATATCACCGGATCGGGGTGACCGATATTTATCGGCAAATATTTTTAAAGAATAATCCATGCGGATTTGTTTAGTATGGAATCGGCATAAAATTCAGGCGCGAGAAAGCGAATAACGGAATGTCTTTCAAAGGCCGCGGCGTCGATAAGTCGCGGTGTGGACAAGAGGAGGTAAATCATGTTTAAAAACATTCGGGACTATTTTAAGCACATTAAATCATCGGATCCTGCGGCACGCAGTTACTTTGAAGTTTTACTGTACCCATCCGTTCATGCGGTGGGCATGTATCGCATTTCAAATTTTCTGTATCGACATAAACTCTATTTTCTGGCGCGATTGATCTCGCAGACCGCTCGATTTTTGACCGGAATCGAAATCCATCCCGGAGCGACCATCGGGAAGTGCCTGTTTATCGATCATGGTATGGGCGTTGTTATCGGAGAGACCAGTGTTGTCGGCGATTATGTTACCATTTATCAAGGGGTTACTCTAGGCGGAACGGGAAAAGACACCGGCAAGCGTCATCCGACTGTCGGCGATCGCGTGATCATCGGCACAGGCGCAAAAATTCTCGGCCCGGTTCATATTGCGGCAGGCAGTAAAATCGGTGCGGGATCGGTCGTTCTCATCAATACAAAGACGGATTCAACCGTTGTGGGCGTACCTGCGCGCATTATCGGCGGGCGGGACGATTCGGTCATTCCGATTGCGGACTATCAGGACAAAATTAAGATTTATAATGATATGAGCATCTAGCAAAATGCGCATCTGATGAAATGAATATCCGCGCCGGCGCAACCCATACGGAAATTGAGACCTATTTTTGTAACATATGTCACCGAAATTTGGAGTTCCTTCCTTTATACTTCAAACAGAACGTTGGAATGACGGAAAATTTGCAAACGATGTGTATGCTCCGAGAGAGAAAAAGTTCGGGAAGGAAAGGTGCTTATGAAGCGAAATGTTATTGAAATTAACGAAGAAAAATGTGTCGGCTGTGGGCTCTGTGCAGGAGCTTGCATGCAGGGTGCGATTGAAATTATAAACGGGAAAGCCAAACTGGTCAGTGACTCTTATTGTGATGGGCTCGGGATGTGTTTGCCGAAATGCCCGGTAGATGCGATTCATCTGGTCGAAAAAGAGGCCTCTGAATTTAATCAAGAGAGGAAGAATATCAAAGCGTCACCCTCAAAGGATATGCCTGAAACATTGGGTTGCGGCTGTCCGGGCTCGGAGGCCAAAACATTTGAGCGCACCACAATTGCCTTAAATGTGACTGCTCCGAAGACATCAAAAGTGCAACCTTCCCTTGAAACGACAAAAAAAACACCGGTCGGCATATCTGAATCTTCCGAAGAGGCGATTCAAATCGGCGAAATGCCATCGGAACTCATGCAGTGGCCGGTTCAACTGATGCTTGTGCCACCGACGGCACCGTATTTAGAAAATGCGGATATTTTGATCGCAGCAGATTGCACGGCTTTTGCTCACGGTGACTTTCACCGAACCTTTATGCGAAATAAAGTGACGATCATCGCTTGTCCGAAACTGGATGACAATGTGAAGAATATCGAACGGTTGACACAGATTTTTTCGAGCGCATCGGTTAAGAGCATCACGGTGGTTCGGATGGAAGTTCCATGTTGCGGGGGATTGACATATGCTGTCAAAGAAGCCATGCTGAATGCAAGGCGCATTGTACCTTACAATGAGATTACCTTGAGTACGGACGGTCGAATTTTATAGCAAAAAAATGAAAAGCGACAGGTTAAAGACCTGTCGTGTATTTTTTTTTGAGTTCCTCTTTATGTGCCACATAAGCATTCAGTGCATCGAAGTAGTTGAGATAGCCTCCAAAATCGGATCGTCTGACGGCAAAACGTTCGTCCATATCTTTATAGGGAATGGACCGACGCGTTCCTGAGTCGGCATAAGCGGCAATCTGTTCATAGGGGATGAGGAAAAAAGCGTCGTTAAAAATGAAGTGAACCAAAATGAAGGCGAGCCCGCCCTGACAGTCCACATCACGCATATATTCAATTTGATGTGCATGAATGTTCTGCATCGGCAGACTTTTGAGATGCGTTTCTTTGGCGTCAAATGCGAGAAAGACGCCCTGCGCGACACCTATGAAATCCACCGTTGATTTCTTTTCAAAAAATCCCTTTGTCACCATGCCGCCGGCATCGATATCCACAACCTTGACAGGGGTACTGACCTTATCAATTCGGCAGAGACCGAGGGATTGATAGTAGCTGTTCGTCAGTAAAATCAATTCTTCGAGGGCGTCTCCGCGATGCCCGCGCTTGGACCACATAATGCCTCCTGTAGAAATTGGGTTTTTAATAGTCTACCACGTTTTTAACAGGGTGTGAATAATGAAGAATAAAATGTGGATAAAACTGTGGATAATGTGTATAAACGAACGTTTCTTTTTTGAGACAGCAGATAAAAACGTCAATTTTGCGGAAAATACCGTTTTTTGAGTGAATTTATCTCACAATATAATCCCGAATGTTCGAAAAATGTTAATAAAGTGTTAACAAGGCCTACAAAAAAATTGTGAGTCAATTCACAATATGTTTACATGTTTTTTGATAAAATACGTTGACAACCATAGGGGGAAGGGGTATTATAGTGTCGTAAGATTCCCCCGGGGCGGGGGGAGGAGGAACAAAAATGAAAATTTTTGCATCTGAAAAAGCACTTTCTGCATTAAAAAAACGTGCAGAAAAGAGCAAGAGCTACAGAATTCGCTTAGTAGGCATTGGCTGAGGCGGCCCAATTTTAGAGTTTGTCCCGGGCGGACAACAGGAA
>JASUTA010000019.1 GCA_030445805.1 Clostridiales bacterium | reverse complement strand
TTTTTATGAAACGCATTATTTTAAAATGGATTGTTTCGGCGATATCGATATACATTGCGGGCCGTCTTGTCCCAGGATTCTACGTATCCGGTGCTATGGCAGCGGTCGTTGCGGCTTTTGTATTTGCGATTTTGAACTGGACGATTAAACCACTGGTAACGGTTTTGACGCTCCCCGTCACCGTTGTAACGCTCGGACTTTTTATGTTTGTCATTAACGGCATTATCGTCTACTTTATGGCATCGTTGCTTTCAGGGGTTGCAATTGCGGGGCTTGGAACGGCAATTTTGGTTTCACTTGTCATTTCGCTTTCGACGATGGTGCTCAACAGTTTACTCGGCGTCAACGACAAGTAGGTGAAAAAATGATAATCAGAGAAGCGACACGGGATGAGCATGAGAAAATTCTTGCCGACGGGTACAGGGAATGGCCAAAGGGTAGGACTTACGAAGCCTATTGTGAAGACAATAAAAAAGAAGACGCCTACGGAACACGCTGGGTTCTTGACGTGGGCGGCGAAATTGTCAGCTCTCTGATTTTGCTTCGCTTTTCGTCGGCTCGTTCCGTCTCTATTTTGGGCATAGGCTCCGTTGTGACGCCTCCGGAATACCGTGGAAAAGGGTATGGTTCCGCTTTGCTCACAGGTGTGCTGTCCCAAATAAAAGCACAGCCGTCGGCAGTGCTGCTCCATTCGGGAATCGGAGCGGACTTTTATGTCGCACTCGGATTTACGGCTTTGCCGGACATTTTTCAAAAATATCCGGGAAGCTTGTACATGATTCGTGTACTCGGGTCGGAAGCACCTTGGTCGCAAGTGGTTTTTCCGGAAGATTTACCGGATTATTTTTAAAAAACAAAAGTTTTTATGTTGCAAAAGGCATTGAAAAAAGTCCCTCTTTTTCAGGTAAATGGAATGTTTTAATCCAAAAGCTGGTGAAAAGGGGGATTTTTATGTTGGAGAAGAAATGAGAAAACGTTTTTTCAGAATAAAAAATTGGATGCGTTCAAAAAATACCACAAACGTATTGAAAAAACTATATTGCAAATCAAAATCCTTTTTCTTGACGTGTACAAAATATTAAACTATAATGAGAAAAAGGTATTCTGAGAAAAAAGTTTTCTCAAGATTGCACTTAAATTTATGGGTTTGGAGAGGTGTATATGATGAAAGGGTTAAAGAAGCTTTTCGCACTGGCCACCATCGGGGTTATGATGGTGACAACGGCTTGCTCCGGTTCAGGATCAAGCACGGGTTCAAGCACACAAACAGAGTATCCGACGAAGACGATCACCATGGTTATCCCGTATGGCGCGGGGGGGACAACGGACCTCACGGGAAGACAGTTTGCCATTCAACTTGAAAAAGAGTTGGGTCAATCCATTACTGTTGTAAATCAAGCGGGTGCGTCAGGATCGGTCGGCGCAAAGACAGTTCTCGATGCAGAGCCGGATGGCTATACCATCTTCTATACGGCGGATACACTCGGAACACAACGCGTTATGGGACTTTCCGACATGGGATATGACGATTTTACGCCGATTATGGCGGTTGTCAATGACCCGAAAGTCATCGTTGTCGGAAAAGATTCACCTTATGAAACCATAAATGACTTGGTTGATGACATGATCGCACGTCCCGGTAAAGTAAAAATGTCTTATACCGGCCCCGGCGGATCCGGTCACGTTCAAGCGCTGATCTATAATAAACTCGGTCTCGACATGGCACTCACGGCCTATACGAGCGGAAGTGACTGTATCGTAGCCGTATTGGGCGGTCAAGTTGATTTTACGAACTCTAACTATTCAACAATTGCTAGCTACCTCGAAAGCGGCGATTTGAAAATGTTGGCGGTTTCATCCAATGAAAAACTGCCTCAATATCCGGATGTCCCGACGCTTTCCGAAGTGATTCCGGAAGCGGAACCGTACCTTGATATTCCGTTTACACCGCTGTCACTGGTCGTCGATAAAGACGTTCCTCAAGAAGTCGTGGATGTTTTGAAAGAAGCTGCTAAAAAAGCGGTTCAAGAACAAGATTGGATTGACTTTGTCAATGAAAATAACCTTGAAAAACTCTATGAAAAATATCCGGATGAAGCGTCTATCCTGCAATTCTATGCAGATTGGCAATCGAATATATGCTGGTTGCTGTATGATGCCGGTGCAGCACCGAACAGCCCGGAACAATACGGAATTTCCAGACCGTAAATGATCTGACACTCAGGCACGCGGCAGATTGTCGCGTGCCTAAATTATGAAAGGTGATGGCAATGGAAAAAGGCATAAAAAAAATACCTAAAAGTTATCTCATCGAAAGTGCCGTATTTTTCATTTTGGGAATCGCGCTCTTTTTATATGCGATGATTAATCATTATTCCGGAATTGCAAAAGAATGGAAAATGTCGCCTTATTTGTTTCCTGTATTGATTGCAGTTTTCCTCGTCCTTTTATCTGTGAGCCTGTATTCGGAAGGCAAGCGCGTATCTGGTCAATCGCAAGAGGGAGCAACGCCTAAAATAAAAACGGTTTTTATTGCCGTTCTGATGATGCTCGGTTATTTTTTCCTGATGCCTCTCATCGGATTTTTACCGATGACAGCGGTTTATTTAATGGCATTTTTCTATTTTCTCGGTGAGAGACACTGGATTCGAATGATTCTGCTGTCTGCTATTACATCGGGATTGCTCTATGTGATTTTTGACATGATGCTTAATGTCATGTTGCCGTAAGGAGGAAAAAAAATTGGGCAGTTTTGTTGATGTTTTCTCATATTTTACGGACATCCACTTTGTTCTCATGGTTTTGGTGGGATCGGTCGCAGGGTTGTTCGTAGGCTCTATTCCGGGCCTATCCGTATCTATGGCGACGGCGTTGCTCGTTTCCATTACATATTCATGGCAAACTTCAGATGCGCTTGCAACAGTCATGGGGATTTATGTTGTCGGCGTTTATTCCGGTGCGATTTCTGCTATTTTGATCAATATTCCGGGTGCACCGTCTTCGGTGGTTACCACGCTTGACGGATTCCCCCTTGCTAACAGCGGAGAATCGTATAAAGCGTTAAAGTATGCAACCATTTATTCTTTTGTCGGAACGACATTCGGATTCTTGGCGCTTTGGGTCGTCGCAAATCCGATTTCTGAAATCGCTCTGAAATTTACACCGATGGATTATTTTTTACTCGCACTTTTCGGTCTTGCAACAGTCGGATCATTGACGACAAAAAGTTTTTCGAAAGGTTTGATTTCAGCGACGCTCGGCCTGATGTTCAGTATGGTGGGCATTGATTCGGTCATGGGGACACCGCGTATGACGTTTGGTTTGGTCGATTTACAAACCGGTATCAGCATCGTCCCTGCGCTCGTCGGACTATTTGGGTTTTCGGAAGTTCTTTCTGTTATTTCGTCGGGACATCAAGACGGAGAGGTTTCAAAAATTGTAAAATCCGTCGTCTATGTAAAAGACATTTTGAAATATTGGGGGTATTCTCTTTATTTCAGTTTGATCGGTACCGTTGTCGGGGCACTTCCGGGAGCGGGCGGTCCTGTCGCGGCATTTTTGGCTTACGGTGAGGCAAGACGCATCATCAAAAAACCGACGCGACCGTTCGGAGAGGGTGCGGTAGAAGGTATCGTCGCCAGTGAAAGTGCAAATAATGCCTGCATCGGTGGGGCTTTAATTCCGATGTTGACTCTGGCAATTCCGGGGGATGCGGTAACGGCAATTATTCTTTCGGTATTTTACATTCACGGTCTTCGTCCGGGCCCGATGTTTATCAAGACGTCGCCGGAGATGTTCCACATCATTTTGGCCGGTGGATTCATCGGTTGTATTTTTCTTCTTTTACTCGGATTACTCGTTGCGCCGAGGATCAGTAAGATCATTACGGTACCTAAGCGCCTTATGCTTCCTATTGTCAGCGTGCTCTGTGTGGTAGGGGCTTTCGCAAGCAACAACCGCATGTTTGATGTGGCATTGATGATTTTCTTTGGGATCCTCGGCTACTTTATGAAACAGCGTGGTTATTCGGTGGCACCTATGACGCTGGCTATTGTCTTGGGCGGTATGATGGACTCCAACTTCAGACGTGCGATCTCGCTGGCTTCCTCTGAAGACAATGTGATTTCGGCACTTTTTGGTCGACCGATTACACTGATCCTGTTGACGCTGACGGTTTTGACAATCGGCGCTAATATTCCTCAAATCAAAAAGTTTTTCAAGAAAAGAACACAAAAAACGGCAGCATAGGAGGCTTAAACATGTACAGCAAATCCCAAAAGGGTCGTATAGAAGGAGAAATCGTTGTTCCCGGATCGAAGAGTCATACGATTAGAGCGGTATTGCTCGCAGCTATGGCAGAAGGCACCTCGGTTATCCGCAATCCGCTGACCAGCGATGATTGTTTGAGTGCGCTTAAGGCCGCTCAATCTTTTGGTGCGGATGTCGAAGAAGGCGAAGGGTTTTGGCGTGTGAAAGGGCTGAGTGGCCATATTAAGACGCCTGAAAATTACGTGGACACGGGCAACTCAGGAACGACGACCTATTTTGTAACCGGCATGGCAACACTTTGCGAAGGGTATACGTTTATTACCGGAGATCATCAAATCAGAAGGCGGCCGATCAAACCGCTGATAGACGGACTCAATCAATTGGGTGCGGAAGTGCATATTACGCGTCCGGATTCGGAAGCGCCCCCGGTTGTTATTCACGGCCCGCTTAAGGGTGGCAGTGTGACATTTAGCGGCTTTAGCTCACAGAATGTTTCGACGGTATTGCTTTCGGCACCGATGGCTCTGGGAGAGACTGAAATTCACGTTGAAGCGCCTCTGGAGAAACCTTATCTTCAAATGACAATCGACTGGATGAAACGTTTTGGGGTTTCCTTGCTTAAGAATTCAGGCGATTATAAATATTTTGCGGTGGCACCGAATCAAAAATACAAAGCAACCGATGCGGTCATTCCGAGTGACTGGTCCGGCGTGGCTTTTCCGCTGGTCTGTGCAGTGACGACGCCGTCAAAAGCAGTAATCAGCGGTGTGGATTTTAACGATGCACAAGGGGACAAAGCCGTTGTGGATCACATGATTGCCATGGGTGCCGAAATTGAAAAGAACGTCGAGGGTGGCTACATGACCATAACCGGTGGAAAAAAACTCAAAGGCGGCATAGAGATCAACCTCAACGATACACCCGATGCACTGCCCGCTCTGTCCGTTGCGGCATGCTATTGTGATGAAGACGTTAAATTTACCGGACTGGCACATGTTCGAGTCAAAGAAACAGACCGTGTAGCAGTCATGGAAAAAGAACTTTCTAAAATGGGTGCGGTTATTGAAACCGGATCGGATTATATGATTGTAAAAGGGAAAAATGCTTTGAAGGGTACGGTCGTTGACAGTCATGACGATCATCGGGTGGCAATGGCACTCACAATCGCGGGTATGTTTGCCGAGGGCGTGACCTACGTGAAGGACGCCGAGTGCGCGTCGGTATCTTTCCCCGGATTTTATGAAGCAATGAACCGAATGGGTGCGGAGATTGCTTTGCTGGATGAAATAGACGTTAAATAGGAGGCTTCAATGAAGAGACCCACCGTATCGGATGTGGCAAAAGCCGCGGGCGTTTCAATTTCAACAGTATCGAGAGTTATGAACGGAAACGATAAGGTCGATGAGGTTTTGGCTGAACGCGTCAGAAAAGCGGCGGAGACGTTACGGTATTTCCCGAATCCTTATGCCAGAGGGATTCGGACGAAAGATAAAACGACGATTGGCATGATTTTGCCGAATGCGGGGGATGCTTTCTTTTCAAAAATGCTTGAAGCTGTCTTGGATAAAGCGAGTGCGCTCAACTATCACGTGATGGTTTTCAGTGGGCACGGCGATACAAATCGTGAACGCGAATGCATTGCCGCTGCCGCTTCCGCAGGATTGGACGGACTTTTGTATACCCCTTCTACAGATACGTGTATCGAAGAAGTGCGCAGAATTTTCCCTCAGGATTTTCCGAGCATTATCGTCTACCGAAGAGGGCTGGGAAACAACACGCCGCAGATTTATCACGATAATGAACAGGGCGGATACTTGGCAACCAAGTATCTGCTTAGACTTGGGCGCAAAAAAATCGCATTTTTCGCGAGCTTTTGGGAAGCGCCGACCTCGGATGCGTCGATGCTTTTAAAAATGTTGGACAGTCCCAGGCGTGGTATCTTCAGCTCTATCGAACGCTTGGCGGGATATGTAAGCGCGCTGAAAGAAGAAGGCATTCCGGTAGATCCGGGGCGCATTATTTTTTCGGGGTTTACGTTTGACAGCGGCTATGCCAGTGCCGAACGATTTTTGTCAACCCTGAAGCCGATGGATGCTGCTTTATGCGGCAATGATGCGGTTGCGGCGGGGGTACTTCAAAAGCTTAGAGAACAGAATATGTCTGTTCCGGGGATGGTGTCGTTGATCGGCTATGACGATTCGGTATTTGCGACGGTTGCACGTCCGATGCTGACATCGGTAAGACAGGATCCTGCTCAAATCGGCAGAGAAGCGGTTGAAATGCTGGATGCGAGAATGCGCGGAGAAGCAGTGGAAGATCGCATCATTCCTGCGGAACTCATTATCAGACAGTCGACCGCGTTTTTGGAAGACAGCGGCGACTGAGCAGTGAATTGGTTAAAAAAACAGGCGATGAAATGGATTAAAGTAGGGTAGGATATGAAAATAGATAAAAAGAAATTGGCGCTAAGCCTGATCATACCACTGATTATTTTAGTGATGCGACCGATGGGCATGGATTGGCGGCAGACGGTGATCTTGTCCTGCCTGATTCTTGTGATTACCTGGTGGTCCGGCAATGTTATGGGCAAAATTCCGGCATCACTTTTTTTGATGGGAACATTTTTGGTTTTCGGTGGGGTATCGGCAAAAACCGTTTTTTCGTTTCCGCTATCGGAAAGTTTTTTGCTTATAGCCATCACATATTTGTTTTCGAGAGGCATTTCTAATTCGGGAATCGTTGAACGCTTGGTGCTTCCGATTCTAAAAAAATTTGCGAATACACCTGTGAAAGCAATGCTTGCAATTGTATTTACGCTGATTATTTCGATTTATATTATTCCGCAACCGATTGCCCGACTGATTATTATAGCCATGCTTTTTGATACGTATTTAAAGAAGACATCGGCGCCGATCGAGACTCAAAAAGTATTGATGTTTGTCTGTTTTTTACTTTATGCGGCGGTCAATATGGCTTCTAAAAATGCGGATATTATACTCAATGTGATTTCGTCCGACCTATCCGGAACTGCGATTTCGGATTTTAAATGGATGCAATATATGGCGATTCCGGCTGCAATGACGGGGAGTATTATTTTTTTGACTTTGATCGTTGTTTTTAGAAAAGAATTACTCGGAATTCGGCTGAATTTGATAGAACCTTTGCCTGTAGAAGCTCCATTGGATAGAAAAGAGAAATGGACGTTGGTTTTGATTTCTTGCACAATTTTGCTCTGGGTAACGTATCCGCTCCATGGGATTAATCAGACTCTTGTGACGGTGGTGGCTTCTCTCCTGATGGCTCTGATCGGTATTTTAAAGCCGAAAGACATTCATTCGATTGACATGACCACACTCATTTTTCTGTCAGCCGCATTTTCTATCGGCGGCGTTATGAAAGCCAGCGGAACGGCTGAGATTCTCTTTACAAAGGTCGGCGCGGTCTTTCCGCAGACATTTTCCCTGTTTTATGTTGCCGTGATGATTGCAGTTGCAATGTTGATGCATATGGTTCTCGGCAGTAATACGACAACGCTTTCGGTTGTTATTCCGGGGTATTTGATTATTGCGGGGCCATACCTCCCAAGTGAAATTATCATGTTTATCACATACGCCAGTGTCGCTGTGCACGCTTTGATTCCGTTTCACAGCGTTGCGCTCATGATCGGTGTCAGCAACGAATACTTTTCTTCAAATCATGTTCTGAAATTCGGAATTCCGATGACGGCTATTGTATTTTTAAGTGTTTTATTCATCTACATGCCTTGGTGGCGCATGGCCGGATTCCTTTAAAGCCTCTGGAAAAAATATCATAAATGGCATATAATGATATTAATGAAAGCAAAATGTTTCGGAGGCTAAGAAGGGGCTGAGTAAGATAAAAAAAGAACCCTTCGAGCGCGTTTGTAATCGGGGGGAATCGGAAATGAAAAAGAGATGGACCGCGCGTTTTGGGATAACGGTGACAGTGGTGTTTGCCATTCTGCTGATTGTCAATATTCTCATTGTCTTTATTCCGAATTATTATATGGAAAACGTGCGCCGCGATGAAACGCTGAACAATGAATTTAATCTTTTGGAAAGTGAGAAGCACATTGTAGAACGCGAGGCAGAGACGATGATTTCAGATTTGCTTCTGATTTCGGATAATGTGCTTTCTGCGTCCGGAACGCTGAAGAATTCGAGTGAACTGGAGGCGTTTTGGGGCTTATTTTTGGAGCGGAAGGCCATTTATTCTCAGGTGAGGATTCTAGATCTTGAAGGAGATGAAGTTGTCCGCGTCAATTACAAGGACGGAGCGGCAACGCCTGTCAGAGAAGGGTTTCAAAACAAGGCAGATCGTTATTATTTTCAGCGCGCCATCTTGCTGAATGCAGGTGAGGTCTATGTGTCCTCCATTGATTTGAATATGGAGAATGGGGTCTTGGAAGAGCCGATTGTTCCGACGATTCGACTGGCGACACCGATTTACAACAGTGCGGGAGAAATGATTAATATTTTGGTCATCAATGCCTATGCCGGTGATATGCTGCAGGATTTTGAGCGCATTTCCGAATCCGGGTACGGTGAAATGTCGCTGATTAATGCCGATGGCTATTGGATTTATAACATTGATAAAGAAAAAGAATTTTCTTTTATGTACGATGACCGTGAAGTGAGTCTTCAAAATGAAGACCCTGAATTTTGGGCGGCAGTTCAAAGTGCGGGTGAAAATAAAGGTATTATAGAGACCGGTCAGGGCTATTACGCTTATCTCATTGAATCCTTTGATACTTTTGATGAAGGAGAGGTTTATTTTCCTCAAACACATGTTGAATTCGGAGACGGTCGGTGGTTGTTTGTTTCCAATTTGAGAAGCAGTCATTACACGGGGACCAATTTGTATGAAAACATCGGTCTGATTTCGAATATGAAAAAAATGGGGAGACAATACATGCTCCCGATCTTTGGCATGTTTCTTTTGGCAATCGGCGTCGCCGAAATATTGTCTAAACACGAAGAAGCAAAAGAAAAAATTGCGTATATTTCAAAACACGACATGATGACCGAAACATATAATCGATTTTACGGAACGGAAAAGCTCAATGCCCTTTATTCACACTATAAGGAAGAAAAAAAGCCTGCAATGGCCGTTTGTTTCTTGGATATTGACGGATTAAAAGTTGTCAACGACACACTTGGTCATGAGGCCGGAGATTTATTGATTGTCAAAACCGTAGAGTCGGTGAAGCGTTCTGTCCGTGAAGCGGATTTTGTGATTCGCTTCGGAGGGGATGAGTTTGTCATTGTCTTCCCGGGTACGGATGCTGAGAAAGCCGAGGGTATTTGGCAACGCATAGAAGAAGATATACAGCGCGTTAATCACGAAGAGCAACTCGGTTTCGAAATCCGTGTGAGCCACGGTATTCAGGCATTTGAATACGGCAGTGATGAACTTGTGGATGATGTGATTGATCGAGCCGATCAAAAGATGTATCTTGAAAAAATGATGAGAAAAGCACAACGCACCTCAAGTTGAGGTGCGTTGGTTTTAGCAATCAGAAGATGCGCTTTTCAAGGATTTATTCGGATGACCTGATTCTCGATCCATTTAAAGACGTCTTGATAGACCTCTTGACGGTTGGGGGCATTGAGCATCTCGTGGCGGCCGCCCTCATAGAGTTTGAGTGTTGTATTTAAGCCGATTGAAGCATAGTGGGCTTCGGAGAGAAGGACCCCTTTCCCGTAGTCTCCGACGGGGTCTTGACTGCCTGAAAAAATCAACAGAGGCAGCTCTTTTTTTAACATTTTATAATCGGGATGGTGGAGAATGCGATTGAGATTTTTAAAAAATTCGGAATAAAATCCGGCGGTGTGTACATTGCCGCAAAGCGGGTCATTTATATAGTTTTCAACGATTTCGGGATCGCAGGAAAGCCAGTCAAAAGGGGTTTTCGGGTGATCGATTTTTTTGTTATAGGTCCCGAAAGAAAGCGCGGTCAGCAGTGTCGAATGATGCGTCGGTTTGAAAATCGCCGATTCTATTTTTGAAATTCCGCTACCGAAAGCCAAAATTTGAGGGGATAAAAAGCCCGTGCCGGATAGAATCACGCCGTCGATGAGGGCGCTGTCTCGGATTAGGAAGTCTCTGGCCAGAAAAGATCCCATACTGTGGCCGAGTAAAAAGACGGGGGTATCCGGATAAGATTCCTTGGCCATTAAAACAGCGGCTTTTAGCTCTTCCCGCATCCGGCTCCATCCGCCTTCGGAAAGATGACCGAGCTGATTGCTCGAAGCGGCCAAAGTGCCATGTCCTCTGTGGGAATGGCCGTAGACACAGAGTCCGTTTTCGGCAAGGAAGTCGAAAAAAGGGGCATAGCGCTCAATGGTTTCTGCCATCCCGTGAGCGATGACGAGAATCGCTTTGGGCGATTGAACGTTACAGGAGCGGTATCCGGAAAGTTGAACGTCATCAAAACATTGAATACGATAGTCTGTTTTCATATGGTTTCTCCAATCACAAGGATTACCCGAGGTAGGGCACTTTTATTATATCATGTCTTATTGTTCGGATTGAAGAGCCTTTTCTTGACGAAGCGGGGGCATAACGTGTATCATCAGATTGAGAGTGATTTTTTTAAAAGATAAACGATTTCAGCTGCGAACAGCCGGAAGGAGACCAGAATACGATGATAAAATGGCTGATTCGAAAGACGGTTAAAAATTATCAAAGCATTGAAAATAAAGATGTCAGAGAATCTTATGGCGTTTTGAGCGGCAGTTTGGGAATCGCATGCAACATGACGCTTTTTTCTATAAAATTATTTATTGGACTTGCAATGAACAGTATCGCTGTCATTTCGGATGCATTTAACAACTTAACCGATATCGGTTCTTCTGTCATCACGGTACTCGGTGCAAAAATGAGCAATCGAAAACCGGATGCGGAGCACCCTTTCGGGCACGGACGCTTTGAATATGTGGCTTCTTTGGTGATTTCTTTTGTTATCTTACTCGTGGGATTTGAGCTTTTCAGAGACGGTATTTCAAAGATATTGAGCCCGGAAACACTTTTATTCAACCCGACATTAATGATTATTTTGGCATTGTCCATTCTGATTAAATTGTGGATGTTTAGTTACAACCGCTACATCGGCGAGGCCATTCAATCCAGCGTCAATAAAGCGACGGCGTCCGACAGTCTGAATGACGTCTATGCGACGACTGCTGTGGTTTTATCAACGCTAATCGGTCATTTTTTTAATTTCCCGATTGACGGATTTGCCGGTGTTGTCGTTTCTGTTTTGATTTTAAAATCAGGGCTTGAAATTGCAAAAGATACAATCGATTTACTCCTCGGTATGTCGCCCAGTCAAGAAGTCATTGACAGTGTCATCAGTCTCGTGATGAAAAATCCGGTTATACTGGATGTACACGATTTGCGTATTCATGATTACGGCCCTGGCAGAGCCATTGCCTCGGCACATGTCGTCGTTGACGAACGATTGAACTTAGTGCGTGCACATACCGAAATCGACCACATTGAGAAACGCGTTATGTCCGAACTCGGAATTGATCTCGTCCTTCACGTGGACCCTTCTTCGGCGGAAGATTTGGATTGAAGACTTGAAAAAACGACCTATTTTTGTGCGCCGGATGGGATGAAAAGTAAATGACAGTGTCGCAAGATTCGTGATACGATAAAAAGAACTACTAAAAATGAAAAGGAGATGACTAGCATGATTCAATTTTTAATGCCGACTCGCGTTTGCTTCGGTGAAAATGCGGTGATAGAAAATGCAGCGTTATTCAAAGCTTTTGGGAAAAAGGCGTTGATTGTAACCGGGAAACGTTCCGCAAAGAGAAACGGTTCTTATGATGACGTTTTAAAAGCGTTGGAAATGTTGGGAATCGAGTCTGTTTTGTTTGATGACATCGAAGAAAATCCTTCTTGCGAAACGGTTGACAAAGCAGCGGCTGTGGCGAAAGCAGCCGAAGTGGACTTTGCCATTGGTATCGGCGGCGGTTCACCGATGGATGCGTCAAAAGCCATTGCTGTTTTAGTGAAAAATCCGACGCTCAAAGCGCGGGATCTCTTCACAACTCCGGGGCTTGAAGCCATTCCGGTTATTGCAGTAGCCACAACATCTGGGACGGGTTCGGAAGTGACACAATACGCCATTATGACGGATCACGTGGATCAAACCAAGAAAAATTACGGACAGACTGTATTTCCTGAGGTTGCTTTTCTCGACCCGAAATACACCTATGATATGCCGATATCCGTGACAATCAATACGGCGGTGGATGCATTCTCTCACCTCGGTGAAGGGTATTTGGGTGCAAAGGCGTCGCCGTTCAGCGATTCCCTTGCGGAAAAAGGATTTGAATTATTTGCCGCATGTATTCCTGCTTTGTTAAAAGGTGAAGTGACGCATGAAGACCGTAAATCACTGATGGAAGCATCGACGTTGGGCGGAATGGTTATTGCTCAAACCGGAACGTCTCTGCCGCATGGCATGGGATATGCAATGACTTACAACAAACATGTGCCGCACGGCATGGCAAACGGTCAGCTATTCGCGGCTTTCTTAAAAGCCTTTAAAGATCAATCAAAAGTCATGAAAATGTTGAATAAAATGGGCTTTGAGACCATTGAAGCGTTTGAATCGGTGCTCAAGCAGTTAATCCCCGTAACGGTCACTTTGACGGAAGAGGAAATAGAAACATTTACAAAAGGAATGACTTCTAATCAGGCAAAACTCAAAAACCATCCGGAAACCGTTTCGGATGAAGAAATTTCAGGGATTTATAAACAAAGCTATGGCGCATAACATGAACTGTCTTGCCGATTAACCGGAACGAGAGAGGAGAGAGGGATATGAGTATGGTGGAGTTTCGATTGAAAGCATGGGATTCTTTTATTAACGATCAAGAACTCGTTGAAGGGATCAATCCGGATATTGCGGCGTCGTGGGAACGGTGCAGAAATTACGGAGTGGATTACAATGACGGCATTGGTGCTCAGCTGGAACCGAAGCGCATTGAGAAGTTGCTTGAAGAAAATAAGCAGTTGCTCGATATTGCGCGGCCGATCATGACCAATCTTCATGACCTCGTTATCGGATCGCACTTCGCGCTGCTCCTCACAGATCGGAACGGCTACATTTTGGAGCGGTTCGGGGATGATGTGGTCAAAGACCGCGCCTGCAAGATCCGGTTTAACCTCGGCTCTCTGTGGACGGAAGAAGCGGTTGGAACCAATGCGATCGGAACCAGCCTCGCCATGGACCGACCGATACAGGTTATCGGGGCAGAGCATTACTGTGCAACCCATCACGACTGGGTTTGCGCGGCAACGACCATTCACGGCATCAACGGTGAGGTCGTCGGTTGCCTGAATATGTCCGGCTACCACACGGATGCGCATTCCCATACACTCGGTATCGTCGTTGCGGCGGCGTATACAATTGAACGACAATTGGAACTCATCCATTCTTACAACCTCATGGAAAAGACTTTTGAAAGCACTCAGGACGGATTGATTATCGTCGATGCGGACTTTCACATTCAGCGCATTAACGAAGGCGCTAAAGCCCTTCTGTGCATGGCGGGCAATCCCCAGGAGTCATTGGATATCAGGCGGATTTTTCGATCAATCGATTGGGAGCGACCGAATGTAAAAACCGGGGCCTATTTTACTGAAATGCCGCTTCATGTAGGCGAAAAACGGATTATATGCAGTGTCACTGTTTCGGGGCTTTTGATGAATGACAGTCTCTATGGGTATTCCATTGGATTCAGAGAAGCCACACATCTCCATAAAGCGGTCAATAAGGTGACCGGGAATGTTGCGACGTATACTTTTGACAGTATTTTGACGGTGACGGATTCTATGCGGGATGTGATTAAACTCGGCAAAAAGATCGCTTCGTTCAATAGCTGCGTTCTGATTGAAGGCGAGAGCGGAACGGGGAAAGAACTCTTTGCACACGCCATACACAATGCGAGCCCGAGACGGAGCGGCCCTTTTATTGCAGTCAACTGTGCGTCTATCCCGAGAGAATTGGTAGAAAGCGAACTCTTCGGATATGAAAAGGGTGCTTTCACCGGTGCTCTCAAAGGTGGAAATCCGGGAAAATTCGAACTGGCCGACGGCGGGACGATCTTCTTGGATGAAATCGGAGAAATGCCACTCGAAGTGCAGGCGAAGGTCTTGAGAGTGGTTGAAACGCTTACAGTAAGACGGATTGGGAGCCAATACGAGAAAAAGCTGGATGTGCGCATTATAGCGGCAACCAATCGTAATCTCGCTCAAGAAGTCCAAGATAAGAATTTTAGAGAAGACCTATACTTCAGATTAAACGTTTTGAGACTGACGATTCCGCCGCTCAGGGAACGGCCGCGAGATGTTGACTTTTGCGCAGATCATTTCTTGTGGCGTCTGAACCGCGATCATTTGAATGCACCGAAGACATTTTCAGCAGAGTTTGAACGCGTTTTAAGGGCACATAGCTGGCCCGGAAATGTCAGAGAACTTCAAAATGCCGTTGAACGCGCTTACTTTTTGAGTGAAAATGCAGTCATAGAACCGGATAGCTTTCCTCAAAATGTCAGAACGACATTTGTCCCTGCGGCGCAGAAACCGAGTGCGATCTCTGTTGACGATTTGGTAAAACGGAATTTAGAGGAGGCTATTGTGGCTGAGGAAGGCAATGTCGCTGCCGCGGCAGAACGCCTCAATATGAGCCGAGCGTCTCTATACAGGAAGATCAAAAAACACGATATAGACCTCTCGGGGCTGTCTCATCGCATCAATTAAATCGGGGTGAGAATCGTCTCACTTTCTCATCTGTGAGACTGAAAATCTCAAAAGTGAGACAAAAAAACAAAAACGAAAAATACGCCAATGAAAAATCGGCGTATTTTTTTTTGCCAAAAAAATAAATTTAGAAACACCTCAAAGCCGCATGAATGTTGGAATTTCAATATGTTGATAAAAAATAAACAATCAAATTTCAAAACTTGGCACGGCTCTTGCTCTATATATAGGGCGTCACACAGTTCCCGATATTTGCTAGCAGTCGGGAGTGTACAATGTTCTACAAGTTGTACAAATATTATATAATGGAGGTTCAAGGTGAAAGTAAAAAACAATGTGATCATCAACATGTATCTTAGGATGAAACGCATCAGAGAGTTTGAGACCAAAGCTATGAATCTGTTTGCAGAGGGAAGCATCCCGGGATTCGTTCATCTCTATCTCGGTGAAGAGGCGGTAGCCACAGGCGTTTGTGCAAATTTGGATGACAAGGACTACATAACCAGTACACACCGTGGACACGGACACATCATTGCAAAAGGCGGCTCGCTCAATGAAATGATGGCAGAACTGTTCGGTAAAGAAGCGGGATACTGTAAAGGAAAAGGCGGGTCCATGCACATTGCGGATGCGACTAAAGGTATCTTGGGTGCCAATGGTATCGTCGGTGCCGGACACAATATCGCAGTCGGTGCAGGACTTAGTGCTCAGTATCAAAAATCAGGTCAAGTTTGTGTTTGTTTCTTTGGTGATGCATCGACGAACCAAGGAACTTTCCATGAAGCTTTGAACTTGGCAAGCATCTGGAAACTCCCAATCGTTTTCGTTTGCGAAAACAACCTCTACGGGATTTCAATGAGCCAAACCAGACACCAAGCCATCAAAGACATCGCAGATCGCGGCGTGGCTTACAATGTTCCGGGCGTTGCAGTAGACGGCAATGATGTATTTGCTGTTTACGAAGCTGCTGATGAAGCCATCAAACGCGCGAGAGACGGTCAAGGACCGACACTCATCGAGTGCAAAACTTATCGTCATCGCGGCCACTTTGAAGGGGATGCAGGCGCATACAAACCGAAAGAAGAGCAAGAATTCTGGATGCAAAAAGATCCGCTTCCGCGCATTGAAAAATACATGATTGACAATAAAGTCGTCACTCCGGAAGAACTGGAAAAATTGAAAGCGCAAGTAATGGGAGAAATCGACGAGGCCATTAAGTTTGCGAATGAAAGTCCATATCCTGAACTGGCGTCTGCCGTTCAAGACATTTATTCCGATATTGTTGAGGAGGGAAGAGTTCGATGAAAACAATGACCTATGGTGAAGCGATTAGAGAAGGTATGAGAATGAAGATGCAGGAAGATCCGAATGTCTACATCTTAGGTGAAGACGTTGGTGCTTTCGGCGGATGTTTTGGTGTCACTGCAGGTCTTTTCGATGAATTCGGACCTGACCGCGTACGCGATACGCCAATCTCTGAAGGCGTTATCATCGGATGTGCCGTCGGTTCTTCTGCTACAGGTCTCAGACCGATTGCAGAACTGATGTTTATCGACTTCCTGACAGTCGGCATGGATCAGCTTGTCAACCAAGCTGCAAAAATGCGCTATATGTTCGGCGGAAAAATTAATGTACCTATGGTAGTTCGCCTTCCTGGCGGAGCCGGCGTTCAAGCCGCTGCACAACACTCTCAATCACTTGAAGCGTGGTTGACTCACGTTCCGGGCTTAAAAGTTGTTTTCCCGTCAACGCCGCAAGACGCCCTTGGCCTCATGCTTAGCGCTGTAGAAGATGATAACCCGGTTATGTATGTCGAACACAAAGCACTTTATGCCCTCAAAGGCGAAGTGAATGACATTAAACCGATTCCTCTGGGCGTTGGCGATATTAAACGCGAAGGGAATGATTTAACAATCATCGCAACGGGTAAAATGGTACATGAAGCTCTTGCAGCAGCAGAGACTTTGGCAAAAGAAGGCTATGATGTTGAAGTTTTGGACCCGAGAACATTGTTCCCGCTCGATAAAGACTTGATTCGTCAATCTGTTGAAAAGACGCATAAAGTTTTGATCGCGACTGAAGAAACGAAACGCGGCGGTTACGGTGGGGAAATCTCAGCGATTATCTCTGAAGAAATGTTTGATTCGCTTGATGCTCCGATCGTCAGAATCGGCGCACTGGATACACCGATTCCGTTCTCACCGATGCTTGAAAGCTATGTAATTCCGAATGCCAAAGATATCGTGCATGCTGTAAAAGAAAATTTCTAGCGGAAGTCTGAAGGACATTCGCGTATTTTAGAGGAGGATTACAGTCATGGCAAGTATCGGAATTATAGCAAATCCCGCTTCAGGGAAAGACATCAGACGCCTTGTGTCGCACGCAACGGTCGTTGATAACAATGAAAAGGTCAACATCCTCAAACGAATTATATTGGCGGCGCAAACACATGGTATTATGGATTTTTATATTATGCCGGATACCTATCAGATGGGCTACGCTGTTATTGATTCACTGGAAACGCGAAGAGAACTCAAGGCCAACATACACGTCATGGATATGAGCATTACGGGCAGTATGCGCGACACAAAAAGAGCTGCGGAAGAAATGGAAGCGCTCGGAGTCGGATGCATTATTGTCTTGGGAGGTGACGGAACCAGCCGCGCAGCGGCAAAGGGGATTAAAGAGACGCCACTCCTGCCCATATCGACAGGGACGAACAATGTTTACCCGCAGATGATTGAAGGAACCATCGCCGGCATTGCCGCGGCGATGGTTGCAAAGATGGATATCCCTCATGCTTCATGTATGAGGGATAAACGTATTGAAGTCTATAAAAACGGCGAACTGGCTGACATTGCATTGATTGATGCTGTATTGTCTTCCAGTGCTGTCGTCGGTGCAAAAGCCATTTGGGACGTTGATGAAATGGACATGCTTTTCACCACCAGATGTCATCCGGCATCAATCGGATTTTCATCCATCGCAGGTTATATGCGCATTGTACGCCCTGAGGAAGATTTGGGCGTTATGCTGGATCTGAAATCCGAAACGCATCGCGTGCTTGCACCGATTGCGGCCGGAGTCATCACGGAATTAACAGTAGGAGAACCGAAAGAAATCGCCCTCAATCAAACGGTTGAGATGAAAATGGATTCCAACGGTGTCGTTGCACTGGACGGCGAGCGTGAGATCATTTTCAGAGAAGGCGATGTCTTGGGATTTAAGATAACGCGGGAAGGTCCTTATCGCGTAAAAGTATCTGAAACGCTTGAGCGCGCACTTGAAGAAGGTATTTTTTCAAAATAGCGGGGCGCTTAACAATTAACGGAGGCACAAATGGCTAAAGCAGTTGTAATGCCTAAACTCGGTTTGACAATGACCGAAGGGCGAATTGAGAAATGGTTTATCGGCGAAGGCGAAGCGGTTGCTGCCGGCGATAAACTTTTTGAAGTAACCACAGATAAATTAACCAATGAAGTAGAAGCCGCAGAAAGCGGTATTCTCAGAAAAATATTGGTTCCTGCAGGAGAGTCTGCAGAATGTTTGAAACCGATCGCCGTAATCGGAGCTGCTGATGAAGATATTTCGGAATTTGTAGGCGGTGCAGCTGCACCGGCGGCTGAAGAAGCCCCTGCGGCAGCAGCAGAAAAACCGGCTGAAAAAGCACCGGAGAAAGCAGTAGGCGGCCGTGTTCTCGCATCTCCGGCAGCTAAAAAATTGGCCGCTGAAAAAGGAATTGATCTTTCTGATGTAGAAGGAACAGGCCCCAAAGGCAGAATCACAGAAGAAGATGTTGAACGCTATGCGGCTCAACCAAAAACAAAAGCATCACCGATGGCCGAAAAAATCGCTGAGAAGAACGGTGTGGCATTAGACTCGGTTGCACATGACGGCGGCCGCGTGATGAAACAAGATGTAATGAATCATATCGCTGCTTCCGAAGCACAAGATAAGGCACAAGCGCAAGAAGAAAGAGTTGCAATGTCTCCGATGAGACGCGTTATTTCACAACGCATGCTGCAAAGCTGGACGGCTTCTCCTGCAGTTACTTATGATATCGGCGTAGACATTACAAACCTTAAAGCGCTCAAGGGTTCATTCGGCGATGTAAAAATCACGTATACCGATTTCTTGGTCAAGATTCTTTCAAAAGTATTGCTTGAATTCCCGTTGCTCAATTGCAGTATCGATGGGAACGAATTGGTGTACAAGCGCTATGTCAATATCGGCGTTGCAGTTGCGGTCGACAGCGGCTTACTGGTTCCTGTCGTAAAAGATGCACATATCAAAGGCTTGGCAGCGATTTCTTCAGAAATCAAGTCTATGGCGGCAGACGCTCGAAGCAATGCTTTGACTCCGGATAAACTCAGCGGCGGAACATTCACGGTTACCAACCTCGGTATGTATGGTATTGAATCGTTCTCTCCGATTATCAATCAACCTGAAGTGGCGATCTTAGGCGTGAATGCCATTAAGGAAGAATTAAGTCTTAAAAACGGCGAAGTCGTTGCAGTACCGATGCTCAAGTTGTCTTTGACAGCAGATCATCGTGCCGTAGACGGTGCAGTTGCCGCAGAATTCCTCCGAAAATTGAAACAATATGCGGAGAACCCGTATCAGTTGTTGCTGTAGGAGGGCGTAAATATGAAAGCAATGGTATTAGGCGGCGGACCGGGCGGATATGTCTGTGCGATCCGCCTCGCTCAGCTTGGAGCGGAAGTAACATTGGTCGAAAAAGAAAAATTGGGCGGAACATGCCTCAATGTGGGATGTATTCCGACAAAGGCCTTGCTTCAATCAGCGGAGCTCTATGAGACATTTCATAAAGAAAGTGCGGTTTTTGGTCTTAAAGCGGAGAAACTGTCTTATGACTGGAAAGCCATTCAAAAGAGAAAAGAAGGCGTCGTTAATCAACTCGTCCAAGGTGTGGGGAGTTTGCTTAAATCAAACGGCGTGACGGTCATTTATGGGAAAGGGAAATTTACAGGCGCCAATGAATTGACGGTAGAGACGGCTGAAGGCACGAAAAAAGTTGCTTTTGATTCCGCTGTCATCGCAACGGGTTCTGTCCCTAAAGTTCCGCCGATTCCCGGTGTTGAAACAGAAGGTGTTATTACGAGCAACGGCGCATTGGCACTTGAAGAAGTTCCTAAAAGCCTTTGCATCGTAGGCGGCGGCGTTATCGGTTGTGAATTCGCCGGACTTTATTCTGCGCTCGGAACAGAAGTGACGATTGTAGAAGCCTTGGATGCTGTAGCGGCAACCATGGATAAAGATATTTCGGCTCAAATGCGCAAGCAACTTGAAGGTGCGGGCGTGAAAATTTATACATCCGCAAAAGTACAAGGCTTTAAACCGGCTAAAGGCGGTGTAGAAGTTTCTGTTGAAGCACCGGCAGGCGCTATGAAAGTGACGGCTGAAAAAGTGCTTCTTGCCATCGGACGCGGTGCCAAAACCGATGACATCGGTTTGGATGTGCTCGGTATTGAAACGGTTCGCGGCAATATTACCGTTGATCCGAAGACGATGCGTACACGTCAATCCAACATTTACGCAATCGGAGACTGCATCGGCGGCATCCAATTGGCTCATGTGGCTTCCGCCGAAGGAACGGTTGCGGCTGAATCACTCATGGGAATGAAATCAAAAATGCGACTTGACATTGTACCATCCGGTATTTATACGCGTCCGGAGATCGGCAGTGTCGGGATGACCGAAGCACAAGCAAAAGAAAAGGGATACAAGGTCAAAACGGGTATGTTCCCGCTGATGGCGAACGGAAAATCCCTTGTCATGAATGAATACAGCGGATTTGTAAAATTTGTTACGGATTCGGAAACCGATGAAATTTTAGGACTTCATATGGTTGGGCCACGCGCTACGGATTTGATCGGCGAGGGTGCCTTGGCAATTCGTCTGGAAGCGACCATTGAAGAAATCGTCACAACCATACACGGACATCCTACAGTGAGCGAATCGCTTCATGAAGCGGCTCATGCGGTACACGGTTTGGCATTGCATATGCCAAAAGTAGGACGTTAGGAGGTTTTAATGCGCTACATCGTCAACCATTCGACCAGCCCTTATTATAATCTGGCCATGGAAGCTTACTGCCTTGAAAATATAGATGTAGGAGAAGATTATTTTTTGCTTTGGCAAAATCGTCCTTCTATTATTGTAGGAAAAAATCAATGCACTCAGCAGGAGGTCAATGCAAACTTTGTTGCCGATCGATCCATATCCGTCGCGAGGCGAATTTCAGGAGGCGGTGCGGTTTATCATGATTTCGGCAACTTAAACTTCACGTTTATTTCACGTGTAGATAACTTTGATGAAGTGGACTACAAGCGTTATGTGGCGCCGGTTATTGAGGCGCTCGGTGAAATGGGCGTTCATGCTGAAGTATCGGGACGCAACGATGTGGCCATAGACGGCAAAAAGATTTCGGGAAATGCGCAGCGCATTTTTAAAAATCGGATTATGCATCACGGCACATTGCTCTTTGACGTGAATTTAGATGATCTGGTTCAGGCACTGAATGTCAGTCCGGACAAAATCGTTTCAAAGGGCATACAGTCCGTACGCAGCCGTGTGACCAATATCAAACCATTTTTGCCGCAACACGAGACACTGGAATCTTTCAAGCATCACTTGACAGAGCGGTTTTCAAACGGATTTCAATCTGAAGAGATCAAATTGACGGAACGCGATTTAATGACAGTGCGTCGAATGGAGCAAGATCAATTCAGTACATGGGATTGGATTTATGGAAATTCTCCTGAGTTTTCACTCAAGAGCAGTGCCCGTTTTCCGGGAGGAAAAATTGAAATCCAACTTGAATCGGAAGATGGCAAAATTTCAGATATCTTTATTCAAGGTGATTTCTTGAGCGTTTTGGATGTAACGACGCTTGAGAAAAAACTCATCGGCGTTAAATTTGACCGAAATGCGGTCTACGAAAGACTTAAAAGCTGTCCGATCGCCTTATATTTGGGGAGTATTTCGCTTGATGACTTTATCAACGTGCTCTTTGATGTGGCGTAAATGAGAGATCATATAGAGATATAAAGGGCAGTTTTATGGTGGATGACTGATCCGATCTTGTGAGGAGTGAAAATACTTTTTGAGGAAAAAGCGAGGCTGGGTGCCTCGCTTTTTCCGTGCGCATAAGTGCATTCTCAATGTCTATTTGCAGTCTATTTGCTCACCTGTGGCGTCAGATGAACAACGCGGGTTGCGACAGAATCCGTAAAGGTCCGGTCGTGTTCAATGAAAATCATCGTGGGCATGCTTTTCAAAATCATTTCTTCCAATTGAATTCTGGAAATGACATCCACGAAATTCAAAGGTTCATCCCACAAATAGACATGAGCCCGTTCACAGATGCTTCTTGCGAGGAGGACCTTCTTTTTCTGACCTTCACTGAGCTGGTCAAGCGGACGCTCGAACTGTAGAGCATCGAAGTCGAGCTTTGACAACATGGATTTTAATAGTGATTCGGAAATCTGGTTGTTTTCGGCGTAATCCTTCAGAGAGCCGCACAGATCATCTGTCTTTTGAGAAACATAAGAGATGAGTAAATCGTTGGGCATGTGGTATGCGCCGCTTTCCGGTTTGATATGGCCGGATAGAAGCTTTAATAAAGATGTTTTTCCCGAACCGTTTGCACCGGATATAGCCACCCTTTCACCGGCGCGGAGGGTAAAGGTAACCCCTTGGAGGATCGGTTTCCCAGCATATGATAGGAAGACATCCGAAAGCTCCAATAATTTTTCACTGCGATAAAGTTGAGGGAAGAGTTCCAGTGGGTCGGCAGACTCAATGTTTTTGAGAAGAGATTCTTTTTCTTCAATAGAACGGTTGATTCGGCGTTCTATGGATTTGGATCGCTTCATCATGCGCGCCGATTGGGCGCCGATGGCACCTCGATCGATGGCATGATCGCCTATTTTGCTGGATTCCACTTTATCCGACCAATTTTTAGTGCGTTTTTGAGCAACCGTTAAAGTGGTAATTTCGCGTTTGAGTTTGACATTTTGCCGGTATTCAAACTGATCTTGCAAAGCTTTGTTGTGTTGCCAAGAGGAGAAGTTGCCCTGCACGATTTCAATGTTCATGCGGTTGATTGAAAGAATATGGTCGACGCAATCGTCCAGAAAGTGGCGATCGTGTGATACGAGGATGAATCCTTTTTTCTGATTTAGGTAACGGCTAACAACTGCCCGGCCTTCACGGTCGAGGTGATTCGTCGGTTCATCAATCAGCAAAAAGTGGTTTTGATTTAAAAAAAGCATAATGAGCTGGACTTTGCAAGCCTCTCCGCCGCTCAACGTCTCGAAAGAACGACCGAGCAAGTCGTCGGATAAATTGAGTAAAGAAAATTCACGCTCAATTTCCCATTGCATCACCTGCGGACAATGTGTTTCGATCAAATCGATAACGGCGGCGGATCGGTCGGTAATGGCTACCGGGAAATAATCGAAAAGGACGTTGTGATTGATATTGCCGCTATAGTCTATCAGTTCTCCGGTTAGGAGTTTCATAAAAGTTGTCTTTCCGCGGCCGTTCCTTCCGATGAAACCGAGTTTCCAATCTGTATCCATTTGAAAAGTAACGTCTTTGAAAATATCTTTGCTGCTTCCCGGATAGGAAAAAGTTAGATTTGAGATTTGTATACGTGACATCTGTTGCCTCCTTTGCAAGAATAAAGGGCGCGGGAAAATCTCTCCCGCGCCCAAGGCAACGTCATAAAAACACATCAGGATGCGCCCTTTAATGAGATTCGATTTCCCGCTGAAATGCACAACAAAAAAACGTTAAGAGCCGAATTCTCTTTAGAAATCGACTATGAAAACAAACGCCCGTTATGCAAAATAAATCAAATTAGCAGGAAATAATCAACATTATGTAGAAGGCTCCTTTCATCGAATGAAATTTTAAGACATCAATTTTAAAAACCAGTTAAATTGTAGCAAAGTATGCTCAACCTGTCAATATCTCACCAAAGTCCTCCGGTTTTATTTGCGGGTTTTCTGCATAAAAATAAAAAAAGCTATTGACAGAGCGGCACCCCCTTTGTATAATTAATCAAAAGTGAATTAATAAAAATGCGAAAAACATGTAATAAAATGCATTTTGCCGATAAAGAGCCAACAGATTCTATTTGAATGTGTTTTGAAGCATATTTTTCCATCGTGTATTGAAGAGAGATTTTGATTTTAAAATGAAGAAAATCGGAATCGCCTATTTTTTTACCCTATATGAATAAAAATACATAACGATGTATAAAATACACTTTATTCATACG
>JASUTA010000161.1 GCA_030445805.1 Clostridiales bacterium | reverse complement strand
AAACTGCTGTGAGAAACCAATTCATAGAGATTGCGCAATCCCTGTTGCGTCTGTGCAATTAAAATGACGTGATAGGTGTCCCGCATTGCAAACGGAAACGCTTCTGCGGCATAGGCGTTGATCTCTTCAAGGGTCGTTATATTTAGTTCATGAAGGCGTTCGAAGAAAGCCGACAAAACGCGGGATGTCGCTTCAGCATCCGCTACGGCCCTATGATGATCATTGAGGACAATTCTCAAATGCTTCGTTATGGCTTTGAGATTATGGCGCTTCAGTGTTGTTAGGAGCAAGCGGCTTAGAGCCAATGTGTCTACAATTTTTGATGCAAACGGTAAGCCCTGTTGCTCACAGTTATAACGAATGAATGAACAGTCAAAAGTTGCGTTATGGGCAACCACAGGAACCCCGTCGATAAATTTCATAAAATCGGGAAGCACCGTTTCAATCGTAGGCATCCCTTCAAGCATGCTGTCCGAAATGTGAGTTAAATCCGTGATTTCTGCCGGCACCGGCCGTTCAGGGTAAATCAGTTGGCTAAATTCTTCGATAACAACCCCTTTTTTTACTTTTACGGCGCCAATTTCAATGATTTTATCATCACAATAAGAAAAACCCGTCGTTTCTATATCAAAAACGACAAACGTATCGTCGATGCTATAGTCATCCGCATCGGCAATCAGATCGCTTTCATCGTCAATCAAATAGCCCTCCAAACCATAGAGAACCTTAATTTTATCTCCGGCTGCTTGTGCCGCATCCGGAAAGGCTTGAAGAACACCGTGGTCGGTGACGGCAATTGCCGGATGACCCCATTCGATAGCCGTTTGAATCATCTTTTTAACCGGTGCAATACCATCCATTTCGCTCATGTTGGTATGCATATGGAGTTCGATTCGTTTCTCTTCCGAATGATCTTCGCGTTTTTGGACTTCACGGCCTTGATTGATTGCACGAATCATCAGGACTTGTTCTTTGTCATAGGTATCGTAAACATTCTCGCCTTCGACGACATACCACTGGCCTTTCTTGAACTGAGGTTCCAATTCTTTTGCTTCTTTATCCTTTAAAAAGAGCTTACAGCCAATGGCATTCGTATAATCCGAAAGAAAAAGTTTGACCAATGCTTTTCCATTATTGAGCGCCCGCGTTTCAAAACCGACAAGCTCCCCTTCAATGGCATAGAGTTCCTTTTCTACATGAACATCTGAAATCTGCGTTATTTCACGCTTGATTTTCTTTTTATAAATGGCATCACCAAAAGATACTTTCGACCGTTTGACAGGTTCCTTTTCCGCAGGCTCGGGAACGGCAGCAATTAAGGCATCCATCGCTTCATCCCGACTTTTTTCAAAAGCCACAAACCCTTCAAATTCATCTTTAAGCGCCGATGTACGGATGGCATAGGTTCTATTTAGGAAGTGCTTGCAAATTTTATTGATCATGGTATCCGTTTCATAGGCATAAAACGTTCCTTCAAGCCCTTTGTCTTCAAAGGTAATTTCAATGTCCTCTTCTGAAAACTGAACGTCTGATCGTTTTAAAATGCTGGCAACAGCAGGGTTTTTCTGTTTAATGATGCCGATAACTTTTCCCCAATTGCTTTCAAGAGACGTTATGACCGGATTGGACTCAATTTGAACATCAACAGCCGTCAAAAAAGCCAAATGTGTCGTGATGTTGTTTTTTAGATTTGAAATGCGTTCCGCTGCAATCGGGACATTTGTTTTTAACTGTACAGCCAAACGCTTGCTCTGATCGTCGTATTCAATTTGTTTAACATCAACTGCTTCTGTTTTTAAAGTCTGTTCAATCAAATCTTGAAACGACAAATTATTCATTGAAAATCCCTTCTTTTTTAATCGAGTGTCATTTTCCCATTTCTATATTAAAATTCATCAATGGCATCCATTACGGCTTCCACAATATCCGCTTCCGGAATCTTCCGAAGGATAACCCCTTTTTTAAACAATAGAAAGACGCCGTTTCCTCCGGCAATACCGAGATCTGCTTCTCTGGCTTCTCCCGGTCCATTTACGGCACACCCCATAACGGCAAGTGTTATATCCTTATGAACATTTTTGAGCCGTTCTTCAAGTGTCTCGGCGATTTTGACGAGATCGACGGATGTTCTGCCACATGTTGGGCAGGAGATAACCTTCACGCCAAACGTTCTGAGGCCCAATGCTTCCAATATTTTTTTTGCCACTTTGATTTCTTCAATCGGATCCCCCGTCATTGAGACGCGAATGGTATCTCCAATACCGTCATAAAGCAACATCCCAATTCCGAGAGCCGACTTGACGGTACTGCTTAGAGCCGTGCCGGCTTCTGTGATGCCAAGGTGAAGCGGATAAGACACTCTCTCTTTTAGCAAACGATAGGCTTCCACCGTCAACCGCACATCAGATGCCTTAATGGAGATCACTATATCATGAAAATTCTGAGCTTCCAGTAGTGCAACATGGCGCAATGCACTTTCCACTAAAGCTTCCGCCGTGACCCCACCGTATTTTTCATAGATTGATTTTTCAAGAGAACCTGAATTGACACCGATTCGGATCGGAATCTGTTTATTTTTTGCTGCATCAGCCACGGCTTTTATTCTGGAAACGTCCCCGATATTGCCGGGATTGATGCGGATTTTATCAATCCCCTGTTCAATGGCTTCCAGTGCCAAGCGATAATCAAAATGAATATCCGCTACCAGTGGGATATGAATTTGCGCTTTTATAGCGGAAATGGCCTTTGCCGCTTCCATGTCCGGCACTGCAACCCGAATGATTTCGCAACCTTCGGCTTCCAGTGCCAGGATTTGAGCAACGGTCGCTTCTACATCATGTGTTTTTGTATTGGTCATGGATTGAATTCGAACCGGTTGACCGCCACCGAGCGTCAAAGCCCCAACTCTGACCTTGTGTTTACTGCCCACGACAGCCTCCTTATATAATCGAAAGATCTTTAAAGGTAAGTGCAACCATTAAGAGAATCAAAACAACGAAACCGGCAAAATGCACATAGGCTTCTTTTTCCGGATTGACCGGGCTTCCCTTTATCATTTCAATGACGAGAAATACAATTCGTCCGCCGTCGAGTGCAGGAAACGGAAGTAGATTGAAAATGCCGAGGTTAATGGAAATATAAGCTGCTAAATAAAGCAAGGACCATATGCCCTGACGCGAGGTTTCACCGATCAAATTGACAAGGCCAACGGGCCCCATTAACTCTCCGGCCACATTTTTAGAGCCTATTTGCGTAAAAAACCGGAAAATATCTGTAAAGAATGTCCAAAATGTCGTCGCCGCCATAGAAAAAGCCTGACCGATATTTTTCTCAACATGGGTCTGTATCCCGATTCGATAAACACCATCTGATTCTTGCTCAGGTGTGACATATAAAGTCAGTGTTTCTCCATCGCGTTCTACAGTCAGCGTCAGCATCTTGCCTTCACTGCCGTTAATTGTTTCAACAACAGAATTCCAAGTGTCCGTGGCGGCGCCGTCAATAGCAACAATTCGGTCACCTGCCAGAAGTCCAGCCTCTGCCGCAGGTTTATCTTGTGCGACGGATTCAAGTGCATTGGAAGCGGCTCCGACGCCAAACATGACGATGATCAACAGCAGAAACGCCAAAATAAAATTGGTCAGCGCACCGGCGGCAAGCACCAAAAGACGCGTCCAGGTACTTTTTTTCCCAAAACTGCGCGGATCGTCTGATTCGCCGTCTTCACCTTCCATTTTTACGTAACCGCCGATCGGAAGTGCCCGAACGGAATATAAAATTTCACCTTTCTGTTTCGAAAAAAGTGCCGGTCCCATTCCCATAGAAAATTCATGAATGCGGATGCCGCTTTTTAGTGCCGTGATGAAATGTCCGAATTCATGAGCGATAACAATAATCCCAAAGACAAATATAAAGCTGATAAACGTCAGCATAAGCGCCTCCTTAATAGAGCCGATTCAATGGTTTAAAACAGTTTAAGTCGTTCATTAATATAGACTCTGGCCATTGAATCATAAGCTAAAATGGTATCAATATCCGGATTTGAAACGGGCTGAAAATGAGCCATTGCCTCCTGGATCAACTCCGGTATTTTGTAAAACGAAATGCGATCATTAAGATACGCATTGACAACTTCTTCATTCGCGGCATTCATAATCGAGGGAACAACACCGCCACGAATTAATGCTTCTTTTGCGACTGAAAGACATGGAAATCGCTTTTCATCCGGTTTTTCAAACGTCAAAGAAGCAATTTTAGAAAAATCGAGTGCTTCTACCGCATTGCTGTGCCGCTTCGGATAATCCAAAGCATAGATAATCGGCAAACGCATATCGGTTGCCCCAAGTTGCGCCACAATTGAATGATCTTCAAATTCAACCATTGAATGAACAATGCTCTGTGGGTGAACGACAATCTCTATTTTTTCAGGCGAAACATTAAAAAGCCATCGCGCTTCAATCAGCTCAAGCCCTTTGTTCATGAGAGTCGCAGAATCGATTGAAATTTTTCTTCCCATATTCCATTTAGGATGCTTCAAAGCATCAGAAGCCCGTTTCAGTGCAATTTCATCATAGGTAAGCGTTCGAAACGGTCCGCCGGACGCTGTGAGTAAAATTCGTCGGACTGAAGAAAGATGCTCTCCTTGCAAACACTGAAAAATGGCACTGTGTTCCGAGTCTACCGGAAGAAGCTCAGCACTATATTTCCTGGCAAGTGCCATCACTTGTTCGCCTGCGGTTACCAAAGTTTCTTTATTGGCAAGTGCGATGATTTTTCCGGATTGAATGGCGGCAATCGTCGGCTTTAGTCCGGCACTCCCTACGATGGCATTTAAAACAAGGTCTGCTTCAGGATGTGTTGCTACCTCAATCAGACCTTCCAGTCCACATCGTATTTGAATCGGCAAATGCGCGAGTGACTCTGCAAGTGCACTGTACATAGATTCGTCTTGAACAACGACGTACTTGGGTTTAAATCGAGTAGCTTGTTCGGCCAACAGTTTGATACTTCGATTGCATGTCAGTGCAAAAACCTCAAAACGCCCACTCTGAGCGATAATATCCAACGCTTGGGTGCCCACCGAGCCGGTCGAGCCCAAAATTGAAATTTTTTTCATGTTAACCATCCTCTATAGAAAACAGAGCATTTCACAATGCTCTGTCTGCATTCATTTTAAGAAAAGTGTGGTGTGGAACGATTGATAGAGCACCATGAAATAATAGACTACCGGCAAGGTCACAATCAGGCTGTCTATACGATCCAATATGCCACCGTGTCCCGGCATGATTTTCCCGAAATCTTTTAGTCCGAAAACACGTTTGATTTTCGAAGCCATTAAATCCCCCACTTGAGACAGAATACTTCCGGTCAGCCCCAAAAATATGGCATAAAACTGGAAGGAAGGGTTAAACAGCACCGCATATAGGTATGAGAATATCAAACAGAAAATGACACCCCCGATTGCGCCCTCTACGGTTTTTTTGGGACTGACTTCCGGGATTAATGGTGTTTTTCCAAACAATCGCCCGACGGCATACGCAAAGGTGTCCGTTGAAAAGGCAATAATAAATGGATACCATATAAAGAAGTGCTGATCCAAATCTGAGATCAAAATAACATGCG
>JASUTA010000018.1 GCA_030445805.1 Clostridiales bacterium | reverse complement strand
TGGGCTCCTTTTTATATTGGACTTTTATATTGGTTTTTTATTTTGAAATGATCATTCCGACAGATACGTTCTCGCAAAATTAAAATAAAGTGCCATCCCGTATTTCAAACTGTCTTCATTCATATTAAATTTCGGATGGTGATGCGGATAATTGAGCGACGGATCTTTGAACCCCGCACCCACAAAAGCCATGACTCCCGGAATTTTTTGAAGATAATAAGCCATATCTTCACTTCCGGTCGTTTTTCCCAGAGGTACCATATTTTCATTCCCCACGATTGCCGCACCGGCTCTTTGCGCAATTTCCGTAACGGTTGGATCATTAATCGTTGCCGGCGTTCCCTTAATAATGGCAACGTCCGCCTTGGCTCGGTGCATTTCCGCAACTTTGATCGCGTATCGCTCAATGGCTTCTGAAAAATGCGTCCGGGCCGCTTCACCGTAACATCTCAGCGTCCCTTCCAAGTGGGCACGCTCGGGGATGACATTAAACCGCGTGCCGCTTTTAAAATCCCCTATTGTAAAGACCACCGATTCAAGCGGCGATTTTTCACGGCTCAAAACGCTTTGAGAATTCATAATAAATTCGGACGCCACGACGATGGGGTCAATCGTCTGATCCGGCATGGAGCCGTGACCGCCCTTACCGATAAAATCAATAATCACATAGTCTCCGGATGCCATTCGCGGACCGGCTTCAATATTGATCTGCCCCGTCTCAACGCCGCTCCACAAGTGAATGCCCAAAATGGCATCAATGCCCTCTAATGCACCCTCTTCGATCATGCGCTTTGCGCCTTCCACTCTTTCTTCTGCCGGCTGGAACAACAGTTTTACGGTACCGTTTAAACTGTCTTTTACTGCATTCAGCGCTTTTGCAGCGCCGAGCAGCATTGCCGCATGACCGTCGTGCCCGCAGGCGTGCATGACACCGTCCGTCTTTGATTTATAACTGATTTCATTTTGTTCCAAGACAGACAGGGCATCCATATCCGCTCTCAGTCCCACTGTTTTTCCGGGGTTTTTACCCTCTATCGAAGCAATGATTCCTGTTCCGGCACAAGCGATCCAAGGAATATCGGCTTTATCCAGTTCTTCTTTAATCCGCGCCGATGTGCGTACTTCTTCCCAACTCATTTCAGGGTTGGCATGAAATTCGCGTCTCATTGCAATAACATATTCCCGCTGCTGTTCTAAGATACTTTCAACCTTCTTTTCTAAAGACATAAGTCCTCCCCATCCCTTTCGGGTTCTCTCTATTCTTTCTCGGGTTCTCTCTATTCTTTCTCGCGTTCTCTCTATTCTTTGATTTGACTCTACTTCGCATCCTTTAAAAATTCCAGCGCATACTGTGCATATAACCCGGCAGAAACACCGAGTGCATCTTCGTCAATGTCAAATTTCGGATGATGATGCGGAAAATAAGGATTCTTGGCTTCGTTTTTTGTCCCCACAAAAGCAAATGCTGCCGGAACTTCACGGGTATAATAAGAAAAATCTTCTCCGCCCGTTGTCTTTTCGAACAAAATAAGCGCCTCTTTCCCGAAAGCCGCTTCAACAGCGCGCGTTCCGATTGCCGACATGTAGTCGTCATTAATGGTTGGAGCCACCAATTCTTCGTATTCGAGTTCGGCCGTCGCTCTATAGGCTTCCGCCGTGTGCGTCACGACGCGTCGCATCATCCCTTCAAACGCATCGTTGACATCCATATTGAAACAACGTGTGGTTCCTTCTAAATAAGCTTCTCCCGCCAATACGTTAAACCGCGTTCCCGCATTGAAAATTCCGATTGTAAGAACCGCCGGGTCCAGCGGGCTGATTTCCCGGCTGACCAACGATTGAAGTGCCGTTACAATGGCAGATCCGACGACTACGGCATCAATTCCCTGATGCGGCATTGATCCGTGGCCACCTTTCCCTTTAACTCGGATTTTGAAAATTCCCGCCGAAGCCATTCTGGGTCCGGCTTCAATCGAAATTTTCCCTACCGGTGCATCATTCCACAGATGAATGCCGAAAATTCCGTCGACGTCTTTCAGTTCACCTTCTGCAATCAACTGCTTTGCACCTTTTGCCGTTTCTTCTCCCGGTTGGAACAACAATTTAACGCGCCCGTTAAACGTATCCGAAACTTCTTTGAGCACCTTTGCCGCGGTGAGCAAGCCCGCCGCATGCCCATCATGCCCGCAACCATGCATAAATCCTTTGTTTTGCGATTTATACGGCACATCATTCAGTTCTTCAAGATCCAGTGCATCAATATCGGCTCTGAGCGCAATGGTTTTCCCGGGGCCTTTTCCTTCAATAATACCGACAACACCCGTTCCCGCTGCTTTTCTGCATGGGATTCCCATTTTCTCAAGTTCTTCCATGATACGACCCGAAGTACGGAGTTCTTTCATACTCGGCTCCGGATTCATGTGAAATTCCCGTCTGATCTCCACCGCATAGGGTTTATATTGATCGATTAATCCTTTAACACTCATGTCTACCTCCCCATTTCAATGACCGTATGACAGATTACTTCAATGCCTTTTTGAAGCGCATCATAATCCGTCCATTCTTCTTTACAATGGCTTCTGCCATCTTTACTCGGTACAAATATCAGACCCGTATCGACCATGGAAGCCATAATCATTGCGTCGTGTCCTGCACCGCTTGGCATATCTTTATACGAAATTCCGAGTTCATCGGCACTAGCTTTCAAACTTGAAATAATGGTCTCCGACAATTGTGTCGGTTCAACAGAAAGCAACGTTTTAACGTCAAAAGCAATGCCTCTGACCGCTTCAAGCGCTTTCAATTTTTCTTCGATGGCTTTATGCACTGCTTCAACCGATTGAGCATTTTTCGAGCGAATGTCCACTGTAAAAGTCACTTCACTCGGCACAATGTTGGCCGCACCGGGCAGAACAGACAGTGTCCCGACCGTTGCTACGGTTCCGTCTCCTACGGCAAGTGCAAATCCTGGAACAGACGCAATCACTTCGGCCGCAGATACAAGTGCATCTTTTCTCATCGGCATCGGCGTTGTTCCCGCGTGATCCGGCCTGCCGTATACACGCACTTTAATTTGCCTGATGCCAACGATCTTACCTACAATCCCTACATCCAGCTTTTCATTTTCCAAAACCGGACCTTGCTCAATATGCAATTCAATAAACGCCTTGATGGTCTCGGGATTTCTCTTCGCCTCGCCGATGCGCGCGGCATCAAACCCGAAAGCATTCAGCGCCTTCGCCATGGAAATACCGGCCGAATCCAGGCTGGCTTCGAGCGCTTCCGCTGTTACCAATCCTTTCATGGCACGGCTTCCATAAAGCCCTCCACCAAAGCGTCCGCCTTCTTCCTCAATCAAAGCAACACATTCAACCGTATTTTTTAATGCAATGTCATTTTCTTTCAGTACTCTTAATATTTCGAGCCCCATGACAACCCCGGCGGGGCCATCAAAATTACCGCCATTTTTGACCGAGTCAAAGTGCGACCCAATCATAATCATCGGCGCCTTTGAATCCGTTCCTTGCAATCTTCCGAAGAGATTACCTGCTGCATCTTCATAAACAGTTGCCCCGATCTTTTTCATTTCTGATTTCAAATAGTCTCTGGCACCTCGATCTGCTTCTGTCAGCGAAAATCGCGTCAGCCCTTCACCTTTTGTATCATTAAATGCGGAAAGGGCTTCTATGTCCTTTTGAATTCTTTCTAATTTTGTCAGCATAAAATCCTACTTTCTTTAATCCGTCGGCGTCTGAAAATAAAAATCGGCGCCTCCAACTCCGGAAACGCCGATAAAATAAGTCTATTCCGCAGTGCAATGTGTCATTCGATTTAAAGCAGTTTTACAAAAATACCTGCAATAATAACCGAAGCGATGGTTACGGTCGTAAATCCACCGACGAGCATTTTAGGAATCATTTGTTCTGTTGCATATGCTTTTTCTTCCTCAGTTTCCGTGGAAGATTTAATGGCTTCAATGGTGAGTACATAGTCTGCCGGGAATCCGTAAAGCGCAGTCATGGCAACAGAGAAAGCCATTTCTTTGGTATATCCCAAGAGTTTTCCGACCAACATTGAAAAAATTCCCATACCGACTACCCCGAGAACGATGACCCCGAACAGAGGACCTGCAATTTCTTTGAGCATTTCCGGTGTAGCTTGTGCCAAACCTGCGAAAATAAAGGCCATCAAAACGGTCATCAAAAATCCGAATGCATTGGCTTTGATGAGTGCTTTCTCTTCTAGAAATCCGATCTCTCTGCCGATAACCCCAAACAGGAGACAGACGACAAATTGATTTAAGTGCAGGTACGGTGACGCCAAAACAGCCAACCATGCCACAAATCCCAACTTGACGAGAACGACATACGGCGTAAGGTATTGTTCCGGAATGGCCGGAAAAATTCTGAACTTACTCTTTTTCACAGCCTCTTGTTTTTCTGCAACTTCATGCGGTTTGAATGAAACCGCGCCGCTTCTTACTTCTCCTGCCAATCGAGCCGCTTCCTTTTTCAAAAGGAAAGCTGTAATCGGATAGCCGAAGAACCCTTGCATGATGTACATTGCCGTCGCTAAAACGGCCAATGTCGGCAATCCCAAATCTTTTGCCGCCGTGGAAAGCAAAATTGAAGCAACCACACCACCGGTCAAAGGCGGTGTTGCCGCAACAACGGTTTGCCATCCGAAAAAGACTTGACCGACTGTCAACGTCATTGCACAAATTCCGACAATACCCGAAAGCGCGATTACGACGGTTCGCCATTGTCCGAGTAATTCTTTGACGCTCATCAGCGTCCCCATGTGCGTCAACAGCAGGTACATTGCCAAATACACCACCGGTGTTGAAAATGAACTCTGCGTTACAATGTCTGCCGGAAGAACCGTCCAGAACCCGACCAAAAATAATACGGCCGATACAAAAACAGATGGAATAAATGCTTTGGTCTTGGTCGAGACAACCTCTCCGATTGTCAGAATTGCCAAGACGATACTGAATGCCAATACAACGTTTAATACCACTTTTAGCCTCCTAAACTCCCATTTACTGAATAGTCTAACAATATCCGCTTCGCTACACCATGTTGCAAACAACAAATATATATGTCTTTTTTTGTGTTAAAGGTATATAATATTAAAAAAATCAAGGAGGCCGGCCATGTATACACCGACGACGCGAGAAAAGAAGCTGGAAGCTCTGCTGGATGCGAGCAAAATTCTAAATACCTCACAAGACTCCGACGAAATTTTGAAGTCCTTGTTGGAACTCTCTCTCGATCTCATCGAAGGCGGTGACGCCGGCTGTATTTTCTTATACAATCCCACTTCGAAACTGCTTGAAATGTTCGCTTACGTCGGCATGGGGGACGCCGTTAAACAGGCGCGCCTCAAGCCCGGGGAATCCATGACCGGGCTTTGCTTTATTAACAATACACCCATGTTTTTCGACGGCGGCGACGTGGTCCAGCAAACAATGGGCACCATGACTCAAGAAAATGTCGATATTGCCATGCAGGGCAATGTCAGAGCCGATAAAATATACGGCTCCATTTGCTGTCCGCTCCTCCACCATGAAGAATCCCTCGGGGTCTTGGTTATCGATAACTTTTCCAATCAAGCTCCGCTCACCGAGAGCGATGTAGAAGTTCTGACCGCCATATCCGTACAGGCGACCATCGCGATCATCAACGCACGCAACTATGAAAAGGAACTTGCAAACAACCGCAAACTCGAAGAATACAATCGCATCATTGAAAACCAAAGAGATCTTTATCAACTCAGCACACAAGTTCACAGTCGTTTTGTGGACATGGTGCTCAAGGGAAGTACCATAGACGACATCATTCAGGACGTCAAACAGCTCACCGGAAAAGATATTTTAATCATTGATTTTGTTCACAACATCACCAGTCATACTTTTGGAGCAACGCTTCCCGCTGAGATTGAAAAAATTCAGCCCCTTTTGTCCAAGCGTCTGTCTCGCCACTCCAAGCGTTCTTTTTACAACGCTTCCACGCGGCGATACTATTTCATTTTTCCGATTGTCGTCAATCGCGAACCGTTGAGCTGGCTCTGTCTGATCAGCGATCAAAGCCCACTCTCCGAAAACAACGTCATCGCCGCCGAAAGAAGTGCCACCATTATCGCCCTGGAGCTTCTCAAACAAAACGAACTCAACGATTTGGAACAATCCATCAAAGGCGATTTTCTCGACGGCCTCATCAGCGGAGAAAATCTCTCTTATGTCACAAAATATTCCGAAAGCTACAATTTTAATCCGGAGTCGCCGCATCGCATTCTCCTTCTTGATTTTTCATTTAAAGATCGCGATGATGTCAACACACAAGACTACGAAAAAAATATGCGCAATTGCATCAATCACTTTTACAAACTCTTTTCAACGTTTCTCACCGATGCCTATCCCGGGTCGGTAGCCTTGATTCGCCATCATCAAATCGTCTGCATACTCGATCCGAATTTAGATAACGAACCCAACTCACTTTTGGAATTTGTGAAAACCGAGTATCACGAAAACTACGAAAACGTCTTTAGAGACCTTGAGATTCGCATTGGCATCAGCGATCTGATCGACAGCGTAACGGCCTACCGCGATGCCTATGAAAACGTAAAACACACCTTGAATCTTATAAACAAAAAAAATACAGCCCCTATACAATGGCTGTATTTTAAAGACATACACATTAAACGTTTCCTCCTCGGAAACGACACAAAAGAACTGAAGCAATTTGTCGACAGCACACTCGGCCCATTGACCAATTACAATAACGCCTCCAAGGAAGACTTTCTCAATACACTGCGTGTATACATTCGATCCAACGGCAATTGGTCCTACACCAAAGACGAACTCCACATTCACGGCAATACACTCACGTATCGCTTAAGCCGAATCGAAGAAATTCTGCATCTGGATTTAAACAACTATCAGGATCGGCTGAGGCTTCAAATCACATTTGAAATTTTGGAACTGTTTGCATAAAATGCAATCCGTCTCCGTCACCCGAGTTGCGGTGTTAAGTCAAATCCAGATTGGCCGGTGTTGTTGAAACACCTCTGAGCTGATATTGTTTGGGCGTCGTGTCATAAGCCTGTTTAAACAAACGAATGAAATGAGACGGTGACTCAAATCCGAGCTCAAAAGAAACTTCTGTCACCGAATACAGTTTTAAGAGCTCCAATGCGCGTTCCAGTTTCATTTTGGTCAAATATTTTTGAGGTGTGACACCGGTATATTTTTTAAATTGTTGTGAAAAATTGGACTCACTCATTTGAAATGTCTTTGCCAGTTCAGATAATGTCAATGTCCCGATCTCGGGTCCGGACATCATTTCCATCGCTTGATAAACGGGATGTTGAAGCTGTTTGGTCAACCGTTGAGAAGTTGGTTTATAATTTAACAAACTGTATACGAGTTTTTGTGCATAGATGTCGATCAGAAACTTCTCACGATGCTTTTTTGCAACACCAAGGTCGATCAACGCGTTCAAATCTTCCATTAAATTGTTGTCCTGATTGTTCAAAATCAACTCATTCAGAGCCGCTCTGCTCGGTGTTCCGATTTCCATATCCGATTGTTTAATAACGTGATCAATCAGTTGATCACTGAATTCGAAAACCAACGCTTTTGTCGGCCGTTCGATCTCCATGATTACCTTTGTATGAGAGGGAAGAATCAAAGATTTTGAACGGTCGTATTTATAATGCTTATGGTCAACCGTCAGCTTCTTTTCCCCTTCTAAAATAGTACAAAGTCTCGGAAAACTATGCGTTTTGTATTCGCCGACATAATTCGGCGGAATGTCATAGTAAAGCAACTTGACAAATTCTGTTTCAAATCCATCCATTTTTTCAAGTCCGCTTTCAAGTGTTCTCATCATATTCATCACCCACCATCATTATACCACACAGTTTGTTAAATAAAAAACGTTTTATTAATATTTTGCATACTTTTTTAAATCCGTGTTAGTTTTATAAATCCATTTCCGTTAAGATGAATTTGTGAAAAAGATATCAACGAGTGGTGCAAGTCCCTTATTCTTTTTTATCATATATCATCTCACGCATCAATCGTTAAGTCAATTGGAGGAAAGGATACTGATCATGTACACTATTATCCGTAAAGATCGAATCGCCGGCGATGTATACAGCATGACCATCGAAGCGCCCCATGTAACCACCAATGCAAAAGCAGGGCAATTCGTCATCATCATCGTCGATGAATCCGGAGAAAGAATACCGTTGACCATTGCCAACGCAGAACAAGAGTCAGGCGAATTAACCCTGATTTTTCAGGCAATAGGGTATTCCACGAAAAAATTGGCAGCCCTCGAAGCGGGAGACAAACTGTTTGCTGTTTTAGGCCCGCTCGGGGAAGCTGCCCCTATCGAAGGATTTAGAAAAGTCCTTATGATCGGCGGAGGCGTCGGCATTGCACCGCTCTATCCGCAAATCAAGGCCCTCTATCAGGCCGGTGCCGAAGTGCACGCTATTTTGGGCGGCAGAAGCGCCGAGTTGGTTATTCTTAGGGATGAATGTACACAATATACACATGAACTTGAAGTGGTCACCGATGACGGTTCACTCGGTACAAAAGGTCTCGTTACGGATGCTCTTGAAGCACATCTGAAATCGGGCGAAGATTTTGACCTCGTCGTCGCAATCGGTCCGCTTCGCATGATGCAAGCGGTCGTCGGTGTCACCAAACGCTATGATGTCAAAACAAACGTTTCGCTCAATCCGATTATGATCGACGGAACGGGAATGTGTGGCGGATGCCGTGTTCACGTCGGCGGAAAAATGAAATTTGCCTGTGTCGACGGTCCCGACTTCGACGGACATCTCGTCGATTTCGAAGAGCTGATTTCCAGACAAGGCATGTACCGAACAGAAGAAGCACACACTTGCCGTTTGCTGGAGGTGAAACCATGATAAAAGCTGATCCGTTCAAAAAAACACCGATTGCCGAGCTCGCACCGGATGTGCGCAATAAATGCTTTGAAGAAGTTGTTCTCGGCTACACCCTGGATGAGGCCATTGCCGAAAGTCAACGTTGCCTCGACTGTAAACAACAATTCTGCGTTGCCGGTTGCCCGGTTAATGTCGACATTCCCGGATTCATTCGCCACATCAAAACAGGCGACATCGAAAAAGCCTATGGGGTGCTCACCCATGACAATGCCCTTCCGGCTATTTGCGGTCGTGTTTGTCCGCAAGAAAGCCAATGTGAAGGCAAATGCATCCGTGCTAAAAAAGGCGAATCGGTTGCTATCGGACGATTGGAAAGATTTACTGCCGATTACATTGAAAAAAACATCAATTTTAAAACAGATAAACCGGAACGCCCGGCTCCGATCGGTATCAAAGCCGCTGTTATCGGTTCAGGCCCTGCAGGTCTCAGCTGTGCCGTTACACTTGCAAAAGCCGGCGCCGATGTTACCATTTTCGAAGCCCTTCACAAAATCGGCGGTGTCTTAACTTATGGCATCCCGGAATTCAGACTTCCGAAATCCATCGTTGCAAAAGAACAAGAGAAATTGGAAGCTTATGACGTTAAAATCAAAACCAATACGTTGATCGGAAAAAGCTATACACTGGATCAACTGAAAGCCCAAGGCTTCAATCGCTTCTTTATCGGAAGCGGCGCAGGACTTCCGAGCTTCCTCGGCATCGAAGGCGAAAATCTCATGGGCGTCTATTCCGCAAATGAATACCTCACCCGCGTCAACTTGATGGGGGCTTTTAAAGAAGACGCAATTACTCCGATTAAACACGGAAAACGCGTCGCAGTCATCGGCGGCGGTAATGTTGCCATGGACGCGGCAAGAACAGCGAAACGCCTCGGCGCAGAAGAAGTTACCATCGTCTATCGCCGAAGTATGAATGAGCTTCCCGCAAGACTTGAAGAAGTTCACCACGCGGAAGAAGAAGGTATTTTATTCAAAACACTGCACGGCCCGATTGAAATCCTCGGGGAAAAATCGGCTGTCGCAGGCCTGAAATGTCAAATGATGCGCCTCAGTGAAAAAGATGCTTCCGGAAGACAACGTCCTGTTCCGATTGACGATGCTTACATCACTGTAGACTGCGATACTGTCATTATCGCCATCGGTCAAACGCCGAATCCTTTGATTCCGATGACCATGAAAGCCCTTGATACGACGCCGAAAGGCTGTATCGTCGCCGATGATGACACAATGGAAACCAGCGTTTCAGGCGTTTACGCCGGAGGAGATGCCGTCACAGGTGCCGCAACTGTTATCAAGGCCATGGGTGCCGGAAAACAAGCGGCAGAAAACATGCTCAAAACACTTTAATTTTTACCGAACCAGAATACCGATGCACAAACCGGTTGAGGAACAAACGCATTTGATTCCTCAACCGGATTCAATAAAAATGTTTTTTTTAATGCTAGATTGATAAAAATTTGACAATTTTGTTTTCAACGTTACTCAAAACTTAAATCGGCACTCATAAAATGAGGCGATGATATGAAATAAAGGAGGAATTTATTATGGCTTTAAATTGGTTTAGAGTTCCAAAAGATATCGTTTTCGGCGACGGCGCACTCTCTTACTTAGCAGGTCTTGAAGGCAAACGTGCCACACTGGTCACCGGCGGAAATTCTATGAAACGCAATGGCTTCTTGGATGAAGCAAAAGCACAACTCGAAAAAGCAGGCATGGAAGTTTCAATCGTCGACGGCGTTGAACCGAACCCTTCAATCGAAACGGTCATTCGCGGCGGGAAAGAAATGGCCGAATTCGGCCCGGATTGGATTATTGCAATCGGTGGTGGTTCTGCACTGGATGCCGCAAAAATCATGTGGGTTTATTATGAATATCCGGATACAAAATTCGAAGACCTCGTTGCGGGAAAATTCCCAAAACTCAGAACAAAAGCAAAATTCATCGCAGTGCCTTCTACAAGCGGTACCGCTTCTGAAATCACAGCATTCTCAGTTATTACAGACACTGCAAATCACATCAAATACCCACTCGTTTCTTATGAAATGACTCCGGATGTCGCATTGCTTGATGCACAAATTCCGGCAAAAATGCCACCGCACATCACAGCAAACACCGGTATGGACGTTATGGCACATGCCATTGAAGCTTGGGTTTCAACGGCTGCAACAAGCTATACAGATCCACTTGCTCATGAAGCGATCCGCCTCGTCTTTGCGCAACTTCCGACCGCTTACACAAACGGAAGCGACATTAAAGCCCGTGAAGACATGCACAATGCTTCAGCACTCGCAGGCATGGCATTTACAAATGCTTCCCTCGGTCTCGTACACAGCTTGGCCCACAAAATCGGCGGCGAATTCGGTATCACACACGGTCTTGCCAATGCCATTTTGATGCCTTACATCGTAGAATACAACAGAAAAGCAACCGACAAAGTGGACAAACTCGAAAAGGAAATGGGTATCGCAAACTTGCCGGAAGCACTCAAAGCACTCAATTTAAAAGTCGGTATTCCTCTCACACTCAAAGAAGTAACAGAAGTTCAAATTACAGAAAAAGAATTCAACGACGTTCTGGACAGAATGAGCAAAAATGCATTTGATGATCCGTGTACATTGACGAATCCGCGTTCTTCTTCACCGGAAGACGTGAAAAAAATCTACCAATGCGCTTTCTACGGCAAATCAGCACTCGAAATCTAATCCCTCAATGGACCACTTCACAAACCACAGGACATACATTGACCCGTATGTCCTGTGGTTTCTCTTTTTTGATCTTTTCAGCCATCTCAATCATTTCAATCCTCTCTGTCATTTCCCACGCCGTTCATCAAACGCTTGGTGTAGTCCGCTTTCGGAGCATGCACAATCTGCTCGGTCTCTCCGATCTCAACGATTTCTCCGCGATACATCACCGCAATTCGATCGGAAAGATGTGCCGCAACTGTGAGGTCATGTGTGATAAAAAGGTAGGTCAAACCGAGCCGACGTTTCAAATCCGCCAGCAAATTGATGATCTGCCCTTGTACCGACACATCAAGCGCCGATACCGGTTCATCGAGAACCAAAAACTTCGGTCGCGACGCCAAAGCACGGGCGATTCCGATGCGTTGCTTTTGACCGCCGCTGATGGCATTCGTCTTTCTGAAAAGCATCCCCTCGCTCAATCCGACAAGTCGCAACAGCCGAGTTACCTCTTCTTCCAGCGACCCTTCATACACAATTTTATGACGTTTGATCGGTTCCGAAATGAGTTCAAAAATTGTTTTTAATGGATCCAGTGCCCCGTACGTATACTGAAAGACCACCTGAACATCGCGTCTGAAAAATTCAGGAGCAATGCCTTCAAAACGGATATGTCCGCCATCTGCATCGATTAATCCGAGAATCAATTGACTCAGTGTGGATTTTCCGCTGCCGCTCTCTCCGATGATACCGAGCGTTTCCCCCTCCTTGACCGTCAAATTCAAATGTTTCACTGCCTGCACCGTGTAATATTTCCCGAAAAAGCTTCGTTTAACGTGATACGTTTTGCTGATGTCCTCCAGTGTCAAAACCGTTCCGTCAACCGGCTCACGCTGTCCTAAGTCACGTTCTTGCTTCGTAGCGTTACTTTCTCCCTGTGCGCTCTTGAAGGGTGTCCTTTCAAGGGAATTTCCTTTAAGAGGATCCTCTTCCTTCCCCGAAAGACGTTCCTTCCGCTTGATACAGCGCACTTCATGCCCGGGCTCTATTTCCGACCATCCCGGAATGCCCTGCTCACAGGTGCCGTCCGCTTCAGAACACCGTTTGGCAAAAGGACATGCGTCCGTAAAATCCGAAGGATCCAGTGCATATCCGTTCAGCGTATAAAGATGCCCGTCATTGGACCGCAAAGACTGCACACAGCGCATCAATTCAAGCGTATACGGATGTTGAGGCGTATTAAAGACCGCTTCGCGCGTTCCGGTTTCCATGACCAAACCGCCGTACATAATGATGATTCGATCGCTGATGCGCGCCGCGAGATCAAAATCGTGTGTAATAAACAACAGTCCGAGTCCCATCTTCTTTTGAAGCGCAAGTAAAAGATCCACAATAACACCTGTCAAAGACGCATCAATAGAGCTCGTGGGTTCATCTGCAATCAACAGTTCCGGTTTCGGCAAGACCGCCATGGCAATTGTAACCCGCTGCGCTTGTCCGCCGCTGAGTTGGTGGGGATACATGCTGAGAAGTCGTTCGGCCTCTTCAGAAAGCCCAACTTCGCAAAGCAAATCTACAATCTCGCTTTCTTTCCAGGGTATACTGTGTACCGTGCACAATTCTTTGAATTGAGCGCGAATGGTTTTATTCGGAGACAGTGCATCTCCCGGGTTTTGAAAAACAAGACCGATGTGTTTGCCGCGCAGGGCATTCAGCGTCTTTGCATCACTTTTCAACAAATCAATCGTTTCAAATTGCATAACGTCTGCTGTTATATGCGCCGCATGCGCATCGTAAAGACGAATGGCCGACATCACGGAAACGCTTTTTCCCGACCCGGATTCTCCGAGCAAAGAAACCACTTCGCCCCTTTTCACTTCGTAGCTGACCCCTCGGACGACCGTTGTCCCCTGATCTTTCGTCCCAAACCGGACGTGTAAATTTTCTACTTTCAGCATGTCCGCTCCTTTACCTTGATCGCCTAATAGTTATTGCTCTTGATCACCGTCGTCAAAACAGACCCCAGTGTTTCCAGTCCCGTGCTCCCCGTTCCGCCCCCGGACAAACCGACCGAAAGCGTTGGGAACCCTTTTTCGAGATAAAGCAATTGATCGATGTCCGTCTGCTCTCCGATGCCGCGATGCACGATATTCGCCTGATCCAGTCGTCCTTCAAGTTGCAGTGAAAATGTATAGGCATAATACCTGGAAATCGGTGATTGCCGTTGGTCCAAAAGCACGGTTCCCAGTTCGTTTTGTGCCGTCTCTATGCGCGTTAAATCCAAATAGAGCAGGACATCCTTTTGAGGATACAGCGATTTTGAAGCATAGTCGAGAATGCCGTGTGTCGCATCGCTCAAAGTCCCATCCAAGAATAAGACAATGACAGTTCGCTTCCGGTTGCTTGGACTCTTGGTCACTTCATCAATGACAGAAAACGCAAAATTTATTTTTTCTTCGGCATCTTGAACCGAGGCCGCATTGTACCCGAATCCATAGATGATGGCCTCTTCCCCTGCATAAGGATCGGTGCCCGGCATCATGGCGTAAACATTTCTTCCCGTCGTTCCGGTAATGCCACTCGTCTGGTTTAAAAATGCATAATGTGCATCCGGGGCGGATTCGAATACAACCCGGTCCATATAAAGCGCAGGGACATCAAGTGTCAACTGCGTCTCGCGTTTATCCGCCATGGCGTCGGCATCCGTCAGCCAAACCATTCCCCCGACAGATTCAAATTCAGAAAGGCGTTCACTGATGGTTACCACTGCCGCATCGCTGTAAAAAGCCGCATCCAAAAGTAAAATCGGCTTTTCTCCGCCGGAGACGGATGCCTCCAAACGGTCTTCCGTAAGCTGATACAAATCCGCTTCTCTCATATCCAAAAGAACACCCTCGGTTTCATAATCACCGTGTGCAATCCACCAAACGTCGTCCGAAACGTCCACGCTGTCCGACCGATCTGCCGACTTTGCAAGCACCAAACGGCCTTCTATGGTGTACGCGCCTGCCGGTGCCTCATACGTCTGAATCATTTGGCCGGAGAGCGGTGAAAATCCACGTTCGGACAGAGCCGCCGCAATGGCCTCAGAAGCAGTTTGCCCGTTTTGAGTCCCGATCATCACAGGGCCGTCTTCTAATCCGGCGGGCGCATATGAAAAGGATTCAAGCGAAAACCCGGTCGTCTTTTTCAAATAACCCACGCCTTGAACCGCCAAAACAGCCACCAAAAAGAGTGCCAATCCCGCACGCATTTTTCGCCCGATCTTAGGGCGTTTAATCGCACCGCTCTGCAAATCTCTCAAGCCTTCTCCAAAGGCATTGAGCCCCAACACGCTGATAAAAAACGCAAGCGCGGGGAAAAGAACCAACCACGGTGCAGATCGCAGATTATTTCTCGCCGCCCCCAACATGCTCGCCCACTCCGGCTCATAGGAAATATCCATGTACTTGATTATTCCGTTTGAAGAATCTTCAATAAAGCGAACATTGCCCACGAATACCGCAAACAGCCCCAGTTGCATTAAGAGCGTCAAGACCCGAGCAAATTCCAGGAAAAACAGGACGATCAACTCCGGTAAAAAATGTCTCAAAACCGTTGTTCCCGCAATTTGAAAACGATTTTTCCCGATGGCGACGTCACCCGTTACAAACGGTTCGCGTAAAATGGCCGTTACGCGTTCTTCCACCATCAACCCCAGCTTTCCAAATCCCACAAACCCCAGCAAAATCACAAATGCAAGAATTGAAAAGTTTTTAGTCAGCCCCGTAAAAAAGTCCATTTTAAGAATGATAATGCATAAAAGAAGTGTCGGAATGGTTCCGAAAAACCGAGACAGCTTATCAATGGCCCCATGTGCACTCAAACTCCCGAATCCCGCAAAAAATCCAAACGGTAACGCGAGCATAAATCGAAAAAGGACAATCAAAAAAGCCAGTGTCATCGTCAACCGCGTCCCGTAGACAATGAGTGCCCACACTTGTCTTCCGAGTTCATCGGTTCCCATCGGTATGCCCCATTGCGGATGAAAAGGCGCTTTTTCCAAATGGAATGTCCCTGAATCATCCACGTAAGAGCGCATCCCTTCCGTCGCATACGGGTTGGAGGAGGTAAACAGACCGGGGAACAAGATCATGCCGAGAATCAACACGATTACAGCCGTTCCGAGCCAAAATTGAAATCGCTTAGACACGTCGCTCACCCCCGTTTCTCCCCATACCGTTCAGCGAGAGCAGTCCTTTAATTACAGCCGTGTATAATAAATACAAAATACTGATTGCCGCTATTAAATAGATAAACGTCTCGCTGTCCTTGGTTTTATCCGCAATCAATACAAAATTGGCAAGCCCTTTGTAGTCGAATAAGTATTCAATGACAATCATATTGGAAATCAAAACAGATGCAAGTCCGAGCAAAGCCGTCAGAGCCGATTCAACAGCCGGCGGCATCAGATGCACCAAGTAAAGCCTGATTTTCGGAATCCCGCGTGAACGCAGGGCCATACAGTATGGCTTTTCCTTCTCTCTCGAAAAAGCAAGATATGCCATTCGGCTGACGTAAACCGTCGGCATAATCGACAAGATCATCAGCGGGAAAAAGAACGTCCGCAATTCCGGCAGCTGAACGACTTTTCCGATGGCTATAATCGCAAGGTTCGCCAGCAGAATCCACAAAATCTCGGGAACCGACAAAACAGCCAAACTCGTAAAACTGCGCAGAGCAGAATCATTTTTCTCCGAATAGGCATCAAACAATCCTTTTCCAAGTCCGAGCACAAATGCAATTATGGACGTCAATCCAAACAATTTCGCACTGTTCAAAAAGGCTCCCACAATAAACGCCCACTCGCCGCCGGTGTCTTTTATATTTCTCAAGAAACTCAGCGTATGTTCTAAAGTCAATTTTAGTGAGAAATTGCTCTCGGGAAGGCCTCCGACCATTGCCACATCAAAATCCCTCGGCAGTTTGGTCAGCATAATCAGCACGAGCAAAATAACAATGGGCGTCAAAATCCCACCCGCTTTTCTCAGCACCTGAATCGGGGTGCTGAGTGCCAGTGCCGGATACTTATCCCGGTAAAGGGCAATCGCATACATCAGGTATAGATAAACGGCCAATAAGACGAGAACCATCCCCTCGCGTCGCGTTAAAACCTGCCAAGGATTTTGTGGATAAAGCGTTTCTCCGAGTGCCGCAGAAGCGAGATACGTCGTCGAACGCACATTGCCGTACGCCAAAACTACCGCAGGAATACCGGCTTCTTCATAAGGCAAGACAGAAGAAGCCTTCACAGAAACAGAGGCAAGTTTAAATCCGAGGTCTTCCGCAACTTGGTTATATCGCGACACCAAAATAGGCGCCGTCCCATCGATGGCAATGCCCAAATCTTCTTGAGAAAAAGCGTCCCCGATCTGATCAATTCTTAAAACCTGCACATCCCCCGCGGAAAAATCAAAGCTCATCCCCGCTTCCAGCAATGCTTTTGTCCCTTGGCTGTCGGAGGTTTCCGCATTCAAGGCCGCAAAGATAACCGTCTGTTTCGGCTGCACCCCTTCATTCGCATATGCGCCGAACATTCTTGCCAGCTCCAGCATTCCCGCCAGACCCGAGGACTGATTTTCTTGCAGTTCCGCCCGCACCTCAGAATCGTAAACACCGCTGTCATCCATTCCCGCGGCTATAACCACTGCATGAGAACGGTCTTTTCCCGGAATAACGCCCAATACATTTGCCGTCTCCACCGTTTCAAATGCAATGGTTTGGTTTAAAGTAACGTCCGGAACATATCCGTAGACCGTCCCCGCCGGTACGATTTCATCCGGCTCAATCGGATGCGCCAAAGCGACGCGCTTAAACGCGGCAAAGACAGACTGTGTCACCGTCCCGAAAATAATGGTATCCCCCGGTTTTTCTCCCAGCGTCATATCCTGAATATTCACGGCGGTCAGAGTATTTTCATCCCGAATGCCCGTATAATACAGCACCCCTTTTACGCCGGCATCAATTAATTCCTGTAAGCTGTCCCCGATCAAGGGGTTTCCGGACATGACGACAATCTTTCCTTCAAAATACCCTTCAGGAAATTTATATGGGTTATCATCTGTAAAAATCAAGTCTCCCGAATAGTCGGCAGAACCGCCCGGTCCCAAAGCCACCAGCTTATAATCCTTGTTCGGCGACAATGAGACAGCATTCCCTTCTGCATCAAAAAACGAAAAAGTCTGTTCCGTACTAAAAAACGGAATCTGAGCTTTAAACGATTGGGTGGTTACATCCAGCCCTGCCGCTTCAAATTCCGTTTGAACGGTCTGTATGATGTCCTTATTTTTTTCCGTCCCCGCCTGTCTGCCCGATAAATCATCCGACACAAACCTCGAAATATCCGCCTGTATCCGTTCCGCCTGAAATACGGCCGGGTCAAACGAATCCGGTTGCATCATGCCCCCTATCGCAATGACTAAAATCATGGCCACGGCGGCTAAAGTGATTCTCTTTTTCATGTCGCCTTCCCCTCAAATGTAGGTTGTAAAGTCCCCTCGCCCACTTCATCAACGTTTATTTCAGTATAATTTACCTCTAAAAGGAAGTCAACGCGCCATCTCTTTCGACACCCGCAAACACATTTTAAATAAATGTAAAAAATCCCGCAAGGCGAGTGTGAACTCCTCCTTTCGGGACTCTTAAATCACTAAAATTTCTTAATATACTGGTTGGTCGTCGCCAGCTTCACATCGTATGAAAAATGATTGTCACTTCGTAGATTTGAATCGTAAAGCCCAAATTTGACGTAAATCTTTTTCCCAATCAAGCCCGGCACGATTTCAAAAAAGCGTTTTTCCGAATGATGTGTATAAACCATGACCTCTAAATGCTGATTGAGAGCCGCCGTAACGAGATTCGTCAAATCTTCCGGCTGCTCGGTCCACTCGAGACCCGACAAAATGACGCCCTGATTGAGACCGTTCGCCTGAATGGTTTCAACGATTTCCTCTGCGGAATCTTCCATTGTATAAACATCCGATTTCAGCGATTCATTGATGCAGTCCTCGCATGGCATAGAGCATCTGTTTGCAATGACCACAGCCCCGATAAACGGTGCGTCGTTTAAAATATTGTGGACGATGCCTTTATATTTCATGTGCCCTAGACCGCCTTTGTCGATTTATTGAGCGCACTCAATTGACGGCGTTCTCTGAATTCTTCCTTTTTACCGTCATTGAAGCGGCTTACCGGACGAATGTAGCCCGTAACGCGTTGATAGCGCTCGGTTTCTTCTCCGCAATGCGGACACACCGCTTGATTGCCGTGAATGAACCCGTGTTTTTTGCAGATGCTGTATACAGGCGAAAGCGAGGTGTACGGCGCTTCAAAATTCTCGGTAACGTATTTGACAATAGCTTTTGCCTTGTCCCCGGAAATCGATGTTTCAAGATAGTTGTGAATGACCGTTCCGCCCGTGTGCAGTGCCTGAAGTTTGTGCTGATGCGCGTAAAGCGAATGAATATCCGTCACCATCTTGACCGGAATATGACAACTGTTTGTATAGTAAGGTGCTTTTTCACCTTGCGTAACAATGTCTTTATAAATTTTTTTATCTTGGCTGGCCAACTTGTAAGCCGTGCTTTCGGCGGGAGTCGCTTCAAGATTAAACAAATCGCCGGTTTCTTCTTGAAAGTCTTTCATGCGGTCGCGCATGTATTCAAGGACTTCATAAGTCAAAGCATAACCGTCATCTGAAAGAATGTCTTTTCCGATCAAATTCTCACACATTTCATTGGCACCGACATAACCGATGGTGCTGAAATGATTGTCCAGTGTGCCGACGTATTCGGTAAAGGCAGGCAAGAGGCCACGATCGAGCTGTTGTTTCAAAAATTTGCGTTTGATGACAAGGGCTTCTTTCGCCAAAACCATATTGCGATTCAAAATATCATAAAAATCGGCTTTGGTCTCCGCCTCATAGGCATATCGCGGAAGATTCAAAGTGACGACGCCGATTGAACCCGTTTTCTCTCCGGAACCGAACAGCCCGCCGTTGCGCTTGATGAGTTCACGCTTATCCAGTCTCAAACGACAGCACATGCTTCTCGCATCTTCCGGTTTCATATCCGAATTGATAAAGTTCGCAAAATACGGAATGCCGTATTTCCCGGTCATTTCCCACAGCAGTTTGTCATTTTCCCGATCCCAATCGAATTCTTTGTGAATGTTATACGTCGGAATCGGATAACTGTGCACCGCACCGTTTGAATCGCCCTCAAGCATAATTTCATAAAAGGCGCGATTGACCATATCCATTTCCTCTTGGCACTCCGAATAATTGTAATCCAGAGCAACCCCCGCTACAACCGCCGGTTTGTTTTTCATATCGCTCGGGACGATCAGGTCAAAAGTCAGGTTTGAGAAAGCCGGTTCCGCACCGCCTCTGCTGTTTGAATTGATTTGAAAAATAAAGCTCTGCATCACTTGTTTGACCTCGTCATAGGAGAGGGCATCTTCCTTGACAAATGGGGCCGTCAGCGTATCGAAGGAGCTGAACGCCACCGCACCGGCAATCTCATTTTGAAAAATGGTAGTGAGATTAGCCACTTGAGCGAGCAAACTGCCAAAGTGTTTTGCAGGTTTGGAATAAGGGATATTGCTGATGCCTTTAACACCTTTTCTGATGATGTCAAAGAGGGAATACCCACAGCAATATACGGTGAGCGAACCGAGATCATGTATATGAAAATCGCCTTTTTTGTAGGCGTTTGCAATTTCAGCGGGATAAACTCTGTGCAGCCAGTAGTCGCGGGACTGCATTTCGGAAATGTATTTATTCAGAGCGCCGTAGCTGTAGTGCGCATTGGAATTTTCGGTAATGCGCCAATCCAATTTGTCCATGTATTCATCGATTTTATTGATGTAATGATCAATCCCCATACGCTTTTTGGCATGTTCCTCACGGTAGAGGATATAGGCTTTCGCCACTTCATAATAGCCGTTTTCCATCAAGGTCTTTTCAACGGCATCTTGAATTTCTTCAATATGTACGGTTTCTTTTTTGAGCTTTTGAACGGTCTGCCCAACCAATTGAGGCAAATCGAGCATCGCTTCTCCCGATTTTGATGTGATGCGTTCCGCTTCTCCTGTTTCTCTGAATGCCTTTTCAACCGCGCCCAGTATCTTTTCCGCGTTGAATGATTCGAGGTGCCCGTCTCTTTTAATGACTTGTACGATCATGTTCGGCTCCTTTCCGATTGCATGTGGGCAAAATAAAGCACTGCCTGACGGCAGTGCGAAAAAATAGCCTTTTCATTTTTGAAAAAGTGACTTTTTCATTCTTCCCACCGAAGACTGATTTTCCGTTTACAGGCAGGTATCCTGACTCGTGATCCTCCTACCGGCTGCCCTTCCCATCCATCGGACAGTGGCCTGCAGCTTTCGTCACACTTACAGTAGCGGGGGCTGTGGAAGAATTGCACTTCCTTCCCTATTATCTCAAAAGACCCGTAAACACAATATAAAGTATAATTTATTCTACACCCTACAATATATAGGTGTCAATGCTAAAATGGAACTATTTTGTGCTTTTTAAGCACGCTAACCCCTTATAAGCTGATGACTTCATATCCGGCATTCAAATACGGTTTCATACCGGCATGTCCCGACATATCACTGATCATGGGCAATCCCGTTTGTTCATTGAGTTCATAAACGCCCATGACTTTAGAACACGCCAAGCAAATTCCCGCGATCAATCCCGCTTCTTTTGCCTTTTTATAAAGCGGATTTTTTTCGTCTTCAAAAATCGATACCAGTTTTACGGAAGCCCCTTCAAAAATAATCTTTACTTCTTCTCCTGCGGCAGATAAGTCCAACGCATTGAGTAAAATATGTTGAAAACACATCTTCTCTCCGGTCATTCCATAAAATAAAATCTTTTTCATCATCCAGCTCCTTCCCGACTGATCTTTTTGTCGTCAATTTCCTCATAAGAAAATTATATGCCCCTTTTAGAGGGAACGCAACACTGTAAATAGACCCAAAAAAACCATTTGAAGATTATGCCCGCACCCATAGGTAGAGGTCTGCAAAAATGCAGACGGAGAAATAAATAAGCCATGCAATCGCATACGTTATAAAGGAATTCCCCATCAGAGGATACGGTGCGATCATACCGACATATCCGCCAAAGAATCCGTCGATCCAATTGAAAATACAAGCAATTGGCATCAGCGCCAAAAACCATACATTAATCGCTAAAAAATATTTCTTCGCGGATGCCCTTGTAGCCGGTTGCCCGATCACCATTCCGACGCCATACAACATGCATCCGAACGCCATCAGAATTAAACCGACTCCCACCGATGATGCCACTTGATCCTCTTTCCAAATCATCGCGGCGATAACCAGCCCCATAAAGTTGAATGCAGTTCCGATGACAGCGAATAAAACCGCACTGGATCGCTTCCGTCCCGACTCCTGAATAGGTGCGACTTCAATACCCTTTAAAAGGTAGTCGGTCGTCACCTCAAAATAGTTGCTCATAATAATAATTTTTTCAATATCCGGCGTGCTTTGTTCACTCTCCCATTTGGAAACCGCTTGGCGTGAAACACCGATTTGGTCTGCCAATTCTTCCTGAGAAATGCCTTTTGCCTTTCTTAAATGTTGTATTCTGTCTGCAATAGTCATAGCGGACATCCTCCCTTCATTTGATGGGCTTATCATAGCAAATACAGCGGTTGCGTTACTACCATCGCACACTTGAACCTTGTCAACCGGCAGTTGCGATTCACTAAAATAGGTTGCAACACGATCAGACACTTCTGTTTTTAATCTTTTCAGCATACATTGCACTGTCTGCAAATTTAATCAGTTCGTTTCTGGATGAACCATTTTCAGGGCACTTGCTCATCCCCAAGGATAGTCCGATAACGCACGAATTTTCATCGATATCGATGGGTTTTGACAAAATATATTTGAGCTGTTTCACAAAATTCTCAAGATAAGGCGCTTCAAATCGTTTCAATAGTATTACGAATTCATCGCCTCCAAATCGACCTACAACATCTTCGTCTCTTACAATTGATTTGAATATTTCAGCACATCTTTGTAAAAGCCTGTCTCCAATATCATGTCCAAAAGTATCGTTGACTTTTTTAAATCCATCTAAGTCAATAAAAAGAATTGCGAATCCGGTATGACTGATTTTGCATGCTTCAATGGCACTATCAATCTCTTTAAAAAACAATCTCCTGTTTGGAAGTCCCGTAAGGGTATCGTAATTTGCTAAAATTTCGAGCCGTTTAGAAAGTTCTATGTTTTTTTCATTTCGCAAATTCAATTCCATTTCAATTTTTTTCAACTTGGTGATGTTATGAAAACTAGCTACAATCCCAATCGCACCATCAAGTTTGGTTTCTGCCAGCGCTCAGTTAGTCAATAAATGTCGCAAAATAAGTGCTTAAATTTTGCAGTGGTGAAGTCTTCTTTGCTTAAATGTTTGTGTTTTGATTTCATCTCTTTTATTGAATATTTTCATATCATTACCAGTATGGCGATCGTTTGGAGTGACCATTCCTATGCTTGTATGGTAATGTTCGTAGTTGTACCATGTAAAAAATTCTTCAAAGTATTTTTCTGCTTGGCTTATTGTCTCAAATCGTTCCGGATACTTAGGTACATGTTTTACTGTACTGAATAAAGATTCAATTTGAGGGTTGTCATTGGGTGTTCGCGGTCTTGAAAATAATTGTTTCATCCCTAAATTGTTGAAAAATACTTTTGTTGCTATTGACCGCATTTGGGTTCCCCGATCACTCAGTGATTTAGGATATTGTTCTATTGAAAGATTCTCTGCCACAAGCCCTTTATCCCATAGCGTCATGGCTTCATCACTAGCAAGGCTGTCACTCAGATGCCATGCAATTACTTTTCTACTGTACCAATCGAGCAAGACATAAAGATAAAAATGGCAATACCGTGTTGTTGTTCTGATATGGGTGATATCCCAACTCCAAAGTTGATTAGGACCTGATATTTTGCCTATATCCGGCTTGCTGTGTTTATTTTTGCGCCTAGCATATATGCCTCTAGGACCGTTAATGTTCTTGGATTTCATATGTTCTCAAAAGGTTACATGCGAAATATATGTCTGATGGTTTTCCAAAGCTTTTATACTAAGCTCTCTGCAACTTGCATCTGCATATTCCTTGGAGGCGACCATTGTTGCCACAATTTCTTTTTCTTGATCAAGAAGAGCGTTGTAAGGCTTTGATTGACGTGAATACGGCTTCCTATCCTGATCCTTTAGCTTTCTCCAACGCTGTACACGCCTTCTATCAAGTTTTAAAATTTTGCAGACTCGCGATAAGGATAGCCCTGAATTTTGAGCTTCATCAATGATCTCAAGTAATTCAATTCTCTTTTCGCCGAAAACTTGGATGTGCTTGAAATCACCATGAAATCCTACTTGTCTTTTTTTTTAAGCAGCAGGTACTCAACAGACATTTCTGCAAGTGCTTTTTCCTTGCGTGCAAGTTCTTTTTTAAGTTCCTCGACCTCTTCAGGTGAAGTGTCTGCATGGCCATTAATCTTGACTTGTTTTGTTTTTAATCGATTTATAGCACCAGCTTCAACAAGATCTTCGATTTCTTTTAAATCGGATAGATGGATGCCATATTCACGAAGAATTTCTCCTATTGGGGCATTTTCTCCGCGCGTTTTAAGATAAATTTCAAACTTGGTTTTTGCAGTTAGTCTTCGACGTTTTTTCTCAGTCATAATTTTCACGCTCCTAAGTATTAGTTTACCATTAGGCGACATGAATTGCTAATGACTGCGACATAATTCTGCTTAACATATCGA
>JASUTA010000017.1 GCA_030445805.1 Clostridiales bacterium | reverse complement strand
CCCGTGAAATACCGTTTGAAGGTTAAAAACTCCGTTGGGTCTTCCAGTGCGGCAATCTCATCATCGGTCAGCAACAAGATCGGATATCTGCTCTGCCACGTGCCGTCCACAGAATGTTTTTGAAATTCTGAAATCACTTTTAGGACACGCAAATAGAGCGCCGCAATTCGATTTCGTGACGCATCCAGTTCAATCGGTACAGCTTCAGGGAAAGAAAAACTCAAACTGTAATAATAAAAATATTTCGGCCAATCGGTTGCCTCCCTGGAATCCAATTGCCGAATCAACGGCTCAAGCAATTCATAAACCGTCAGGGCATTAAAATTTTGAGTTTTGAGCATCTCTTCCAGTCGCTGTTCAAAAAAGCGCTGTTCCAGAAATTCCAAAATGCGCCGACGTTCAAATTTATACTTTTTCAGAAAAGTTCGATTTAAAATTTCCTTTTCGATCTCGCGAATGATGGGACCACAATATTCAATCATATGATGCACCCCTCTAACGTTTGGTTAAACTCATTATCCCATATTACAAAGATGAATACAATTCACAACTCAGCGCGAATGCGATTTATGCCGATAATGTAATAAAGTAGACCACCGAAGCGTGTGGGAAAGCGAGGCGATTTCATGGCAGGGATCAGAAAAATAACGTCTATCAATACCTACAGCAGAAACACCGTTTCGGCGATTCGTCCTCAGTCGGAGCGCGCCTCTTCCGAATATGCCTATGAAGAATCTTCCAAAGAAAATCAGATAACAGATCACACGCCCGAAGAGGAAAGTTCCGAATCCCCACCCTATTCCGCAGATGACTTCTACGCCAATGTTCACCGATTTAAATCCGCTTATGAAACCATTCAATCCCATGAATCCGACCCGGCATCTTATTATCGCAAGCACCGTTCAGAAATTGAAGATGCGGCCGAAGCGCTCTCAACCGGCATTAACCGCCTGCTTTCCATGGCAGATACTTGTGATTCCAAAAAGAACACACATTTCTTTTTTCTCATTGAAAGCGTTCTGTTTGCCTTCGAACCCGATCTCATGAAACTCGGCCTTTCCTATCACAAACGTGCGGTATCCGTTGACGCCTTTACCCTTTATGTCCTTTTGTCGGAAACCCCCTTTGTTGTATCCTTTCTCTTTGAAAACAACGGCTTTATAGAACTCTTACTGCGCATTCATGAGCGCTTGAATGCTTATCTCAACGCCGACCACCCCGAGGGCAGCATCATTGATTTTAAAGCCTGATTTCGCCGCGTCCGTTATCCTTTCCTCAGAAACCTTGAAATTTCAATTCTGTTACTCATATCTTAAAAGTCTTTTATCTTTCTTTAAGAGTTTGTTAATTTGTTTTTTGAAGGCATTCATTCTATGATAGAATTGTAAAGATTCAAAAAAAGAATAGGAGGAAGGCATGAAGTTTTCAAAATTCTTTCTGCTGATTCCCGTTTTGCTCATCGTAGCGTCCATTTTCATGGGCAGTTATTATACGCTGGACAACGCGGAAGAGGCAGTCATTGAACGCTTCGGCAAGCTGTACACAGTACAGTCCGCCGCAGGCCTGCACTTTAAAATGCCGTTTATCGATACGGCACACATCGTCAACACCAATGAAATCATCTCTCTCCAATATGGCTATCGAACGGAAAGCGATGCCACAACCACTCAGGCAGCCACTTATCGCGATGTCTCCAGTGAAGAGATTGTCATCACAAGCGGTTCGTATCTCATCAACATCGGTGCGGTCATTCAATACCGAATTACCGATCCTGCCGCCTATATTTACAACGTCGACGATCAAGAAGGAACCATTCGGCTTGCTTTTGAAAGCGTTTTGAGAAGCAACATACAAAATCAGCAATTGGATGACGCTCTGATCAATAAAGACAGCATCGCAAAAGAGATTTTGCCGGATTTGGTGCAAAAACTCAGTGCATACGACCTCGGCATCACCATTACAGAAGTCAAACTGACGGATGTCCTTTTGCCGGAAGAAGTTCAATACGCTTACGATGATGTCAACATTGCCAGCAATGAAAAAGATTCTTACAAAAGCCAAGCCGAAAAATACGCCAATGAAATGCTCCCTAAGGCGCGTGCGGAAGCTTATCAAACGATTCAGGAAGCCGAAGCTTACAAGGCCGAAAAAGTAGCACAAGCAAAAGGTGACGTCGAAAACTTCAACCAAGTCTACGACAAGTACCGCGTCTCTCAAGAAATCACCAAAACGCGTCTGTACATTGAAACCATGGAATCCATCTTGTCCACAGTCGACCAAAAATACATTATCGACATGTCCGGAGATGACATTCTGAAGTTCCTGCCGCTTGACCCGCAAACCGGCACATTGGGAGGTGAATGATATGGACTCAAACTTTAAACAAGGTGAACCCCGCCAAGATGCCGGACACGATTTTGAACCGAAAAAGCCTCAAAGACCTCAAAGACCGAATGTCAGTTTCAAATTCAGATATGTCCTGATCTTCTTTCTTATTTTGGGTGCCGTCGTCATTCTGAGTAACAGTTTTTACATCGTCAGAGAAGATGAAGTGGCTACCGTCAGAGAGCTCGGAGAAATCAAACGCGTCATCGTCGACGCTGATAATGTGGAAGCACAATTACAAAATGATCTCGATCCTCGATTTCAAAATGTCATCGTCGATACGACCAAAGGGCTGAAATTCAAAGTGCCTTTCATCACAACCGTCGAAAAAGACACTTCTAAGCTCCTGACTTATATATCAAATTCCGCAAAAATCAACACGCGGGATAAAATCAAATACGACATCAATATGTTTGCACAATGGAAAATTATACACCCGGGGATTTTCAGATCTTCTCTCGGTACCGTCACAAAAGCCAACTCAAAATTAGATGAAGTCACTTATGCCGTTGTCATCGACAAAATCAACAGCCTCTCAAGCACCGATTTTCTGGCAAATAAGGACGCCCTTGAAGAAGTGCTTTCGGCAGCGATGGCCGACCTCAACAAAAGCCTTGCTTCCCAGGGAATTGCCCTTGTAGACATCGATGTTTACCGCACTGTACTCCCCGCTTCAAATATCGAATCCACCTATCAAAAAATGGTTGCGGAGCGTGAAGCCATTGCACAGCAGATTCGTTCCGAAGGCCTTGAAATTTATCAAAACACTGTCGCAGATACCGACCGCGAAGTTGCACAGATCAAAGCAAGTGCCATTGAGCAGTCTGAAACCATTCAAGGGGAAGCCGATGCAACTGCTCTCGAAATTTACGCAAACGGATTCAGCAAAGATCCTGAATTCTATGAATTCTGGCGGACGTTGAAATCCTATGAAAACACCATCGACTCTGATACGGTGCTCTATCTCGATCAAGACAACGCCTACCTCAACTTCTTCTCAAACGGCCCAACACCTTGATTGAAGAACAGGTTGGCAGTCATGTTCATTAATTGATCTCATCAAAAACTGATCTTATCAAAAACCAAACGCGCAGTCTTTTGACTGCGCGTTTTATATGTCCGGCCCAAAGCCGTCTTTTTTTTTATGCTTACATGAAAATCATTTTCGCAACATACCATAGCCACCATAAATCGGCTTTCGGTCGGAAATGGTAATGACACTGTTTTCTTGCTCGGCCTGAATCATCGCAACAATGCTTTTGATCTTTTTGCGCGGGACGTACATCAGTAAAATCGTACGCGGAAAATTTTTTCCTTCACCGTGCATCACGGTCACGGCATACCCTTTACTGCGAATAAAATCCACAAGTCCTTTCCCATGCTCTTCCTTGACAATAACCTGAATCTCGGCTAAACCAATGCCGATCTTTTCTTCAAGAAAACTTCCGAGGTAATTCCCCGCCGAAAATCCGAAGGCATAAGCCACAATTTTGAACGGGTCCGCCATGATATTGTCCAGTACGGTGCTGACGAGTACCAGCCAAAGAGAAACCTCAAAAAACGCGATGAATGCACCGATTTTTCGTTCCCCTTTTGTAATGAGAACGATGCGAATCGTCGCCAGTGAAACCTCTACAATCTTCGCAAGAACGATTACCAAATAGATCCACATAGTCTGTCATGTCCTTTCGTTTCAGTCATTATCCGTTTATCAATTGATCCGGAATATATCCCCTGAACTGAGCGCGATAGAGTCTGTTATAAATGCCGTTTTTCTGAATCAGCATCTCATGTGTGCCCCGTTCCAATATACCGCTTTCTCCCATTACCAAAATTTCATCGGCATTTTTAATCGTAGAGAGTCGGTGTGCAATAATCAATGTCGTTCTGTCCTTTGCCAGAACCTCAATGGCCTGTTGAATGGCAAATTCATTTTCATTATCCAGGGCCGATGTGGCCTCGTCTAAAATCAGCACTGCAGGATTTTTAAGAAAGACACGGGCAATGGCAATCCTTTGTTTCTGACCGCCGGAAAGCTTGATGCCCCTTTCCCCTACCATTGTATCATAGCCGTGGTCCAGTGTGCGAATGAATTCATGGATATTTGCCTTTTTCGCCGCTTCCGCAATCTCTTCAAGTGTGGCATCAGGGCGTCCGTACGCAATATTTTCCCCGATTGTTCCGAAAAAGAGAAAGACCTCCTGTTGAACAATCCCAATGTTTTCTCGGAGAGACGATAACGTCAAATGCTTAATATCCTGTCCATCAATGGCAATCGATCCGGTGCCGATGTCATAAAATCTCGGAATCAATTGGCTGATCGTCGTCTTTCCGACACCCGACGGCCCCACCAGAGCAATTGTTTTTCCGGACTCAATACTCAAATTGAAATCATTTAAAACCGGGGGATCTCCGGGCTCATATGAAAAAGTCACATTCTTAAACTCAATGTCCCCTTTCACAGACTGAAGCGGCTTTGCATCTTCGGCATCCTTGATTTTCGGTTCAATGGCCATAAGTTCGCTGAATCGTTCAAATCCGGTCATACCCGACTGGAATTGCTGCGTGAGCTGAATCAGCGATCGAATCGGTTTGGTAAAGAAGGAGATAAAGAGAAGAAACGCGACTAAATCCCCATAATTGATTTGACCGTAATAAACAAAAATACCGCCCGCCATCATTGAAGAAAGCGTCATCATATCGATAAAAAAGTTGTTCCCCGCCGTATACATGGCAATGGCTCGAAACGAAGCCTTTTTAGAGTGATAATGCGCGCGATTGGTTCGACTGAATTTATCGTCCTCAAAATGTTCATTCGCGAAAGATTTTGCCAATCGAATCCCCGAAATGCTGCTCTCAAGTTGAGCATTGATATCCGCTTGCTTGGAACGAACCGCTCTGAACGTTTTCATCATGGATTTGCGCATGTGAACCGAAAAGAAAATCGCCAGCAAAACAAAGACAAAGACGATGAGCGTCAAAGTCATATTGATTTGAATGAGCAGAAAAAAACTGCCTACGAGCATAATGAGTGAAATGAACAGGTCTTCCGGCCCGTGATGCGCAAGTTCGGAAATTTCATTGAGATCTCCCATGAGGCGATTCATCAATTGTCCGGTTTTATTGTTGTCATAAAAGGCAAATTCAAGTGTTTGAAGGTGTTTAAACAAATCTCTGCGCATATCAAATTCCATTCGCGCCCCGACGAGATGCCCCCAATAGCCGACAAAATAATTGCCGCCGACCTTAACTATATAGAGAATAATGACGATACTTGAATATAGGATAATGCCGCGAAGGTTATTGTTTGGGATCAGGTCATTGATAATCGTTCTCGAATACATCGGAAAGACGAGATCAATTCCGGCGATGAGAAAGGCGACCAGCAAATCTGTGAGAAACAGGACTTTATGCGGTTTGTAATATTGGATAAATTTTTTGATCAAGCTTTTAAGCCCCCTTCGATTTGTGTTATAGTGTATATACCGATGCAAGCGCTCGCAGGAAGCACTTTTTTACCTACACTATTATAAACTAAAAGTGCCTCTTTGAACACCATCGCAGGCAAATTATTTAGGAGCACGAAAATGTTATCACACATCATTAATCAATTGAAAACATACCGCCCGAATACACGGGGCGTAAAAAGAGAATCCGCCGTATTAATTCCGCTGATTTGCCACAATGATGAGTGGCATCTCCTTTTCGAGCGAAGGGCATTGACCCTCAATGCACAACCCGGTGAAATCTGTTTTCCCGGAGGCGGCATTGAACCGGATGAATCCACTTTAGACGCCGCCATCAGAGAAACTTGCGAAGAGCTCAACATTGAGGTAAAAGACATTGAAGTGCTTGGACAAATCGATTCCATTTTGACGCGATTTGATACCATCATTCACTGCCATGTCGGCATCATCCATTTGCCGCTTGAATCCATACGCTACTCCGAAGATGAAGTGGATTTGCTCTTCACCGTTCCCATGACGTATTTTCTGTCACATGACCCTGATGTGTACTGGATGCATTCCCGGTTTGATATTGATGAGGATTTTCCCTTTGATTCTATTCCGAACGGTAGAAATTACAATTTCAAAAACGCCTCTTATCCCACAGTTTTTTATCAGTACGAAGACTTTACGATTTGGGGGCTTACCGCTCGCATGGTTCAGCATTTTGTTGAGATTCTAAAAGAAGACCCCTCGGTATAAGCACATAAAAATGGACTTTTGTATTGTTTCACAAAAGTCCATTCAGTGGGAATCGGCACGTTGATTTAAATCGTATTCAGTTGTCGGCCAAAATTCAAGTTCGATATTCATTCCTCCTACATTTCAATGAGAAATTTTTTTGGTTCTTTGTTGATTTGGTTCTTTGTTGATTTGGTTCTTTGTTGATTTTTAATTCATGTTTCTTTGTGGTTCAGTGTTTCTTAAATGCTTAAACCACTTGAGGAATTTTTCCTTTTTTCTCCTGCAAGTCACTACCTGCTGTATACGTCCCGATTTTCCCTATATAAACAACCTTTCGGTTCCTTATATTGATATATTACCCCTATGTACAGAATTCAAAACATATTGCTCAAAATTTTTTTCAGACGAGGTGGACCATGAATTTAGAAAAAGCATTGCTGCCCTCTCATTCCGTTGAAATTGCTTTTCATGACCGACGCTCCGATCAGGATTTATCGCTTAAAACCGTGATTGAATCAGGGTATACAGATGATACATTCAGAGTCGTTGCGCCCTACTATGACGGCATGATCTACAATTTTCACGCCAATGACAAAGTCGAGGTGGTTTTTACGGCTTTGGAAAACGATCAAAAAATCGTTTATGCACTTCCGTGTGTTGTTGAGCGCCGCTTAATGATGGACGACCTCGCTCTGCTCTCTTTGCGCGGTGCCGGAGAGCCAAAAAAAATACAGCGCCGTCAGGCATTCAGACTCAAAATTTACAATACTTATGAATTTGAATACCGAGGGCGCTCATTTGAGCTGGTCACAAAGGACATCAGTTCTACGGGCATGCTGGCACTTACGACGATTCCGCTTCACGCGGGGGATTATATCGAAATTTTATTTGACGCCAATACCGACTTTGAGGAAGACTCCCATGAGAAAAAGGATCCCTCTAAAGTTTTCCCAATCCGCTGCCGCGTTTTGGACAGTGTTCCCGAACTGGAAATCCGTCGCTACTTAAGCCGTATTCACTTTGAAAATTTAACGTCTGTCGAATCCAAAATGCTCTATCAATACCTCTATGCCAAACAAACGGAATTTATTCATAAGGAACCCGATTCAAATCGTCTGCTTCGTGAAACCGGCGAAGTCACCGAAGAAGTCGCTGATAAAACCAAGCGTATGCACATTCAGATTATCTCTTTGGTCAGTATCGGACTTTTGGTGCTTTCCGGTGTTCTCTTTCTGTATGCACAACCCACGCCACTCTATCCCCTCGACCGATTTTTCGGTTTTTACCGGACAAGGTCTTGGCAACTGGACTACCTCTATGTCGGAACCGGCGTCTGTTTTCTGACCGCACTCTTATCGGTACTCGGACTTTACATTAATCAAGGTGCCATTTCAGAATCAGGCAAGGGCAAACTGTCCCGCGTTTTAATTGTCACACTGACGCTGGCGATGACCGCGATTTTACTCAACCTTTATTTTATTTCAGTCAGTCCTGCATTACTCTATCCTGTTTTAAGTGGCTTCGTCTTTTAAAATCTTGCAGCCTTGAACCGAGTCGCGTGCTTTCAATGTCTTTTCGATGTCATTGAGCACGCGACGTTTATTTTGAATCCAAAGCGGTGCAATCAATTCATCCTTCGCCCCATCCCCTGTCATTCTGTGAATGGTAATCGCCGGGTTCAGCCGTTCAATGGCATCACAAATCCATGACACATACGTCGTCTCATCCAAAAGTTGAAAGGGCTCGGCTACAATACTTTCGGCAAGATCAGTCCCCTTGAGCACATTCAACATATGAAATTTTACGCCAAACGGAACCCGTTCCGAAACAAACGCAACGCTTTCCAGAAAATCTTCTCGGCTCTCCCCGGGAAGTCCCGCGATTAAATGCACGACGACAGGTATCCCCGCTTGTTTCAGCTTGTCAAAAGTCTCATCAAAAACACGCGTCTCGTACCCACGCCGCATCCATTCCCCTGTTTTTTCATGGATACTCTGCAATCCGAGTTCAACCCAAAAAACAGGAAGTGACCTGTACGTTTTCAGCAGCGCCACCACCGCATCCGATATGCAGTCCGGCCGCGTTGCAATCGCAAGGCCCTCAATATCTTTTTCCGCCAATGCACTGTCATAAGTCCGCTTAAGCGATGCAACCGGTGCATAGGTATTTGAAAAATTTTGAAAATACGCAATGTAGCGCGCATTCGGCCACTTTTCCGCCAAAAGCGTCTTTTGGAAAGCGATTTGCTCCGAGATACGCCCGCCGTCACCGTCTCCCGCAAATTCACCCGAACCGGACTCGCTGCAGAAGATACACCCACGCGTATCCAAAGCCCCATCTCGATTCGGGCAGGTAAATCCCCCGTCCAAAGCGAGTTTAACCCATTTCCCGCCGCCGTCTACACGCTTTAAATAATCGCTGATTCCGTAAAATCGAGTTGACATTTCTTATCCTTCTATGGTCTTCTTAGACACGGATGTCTTGACCGAAACACCGCTTAGATTCCCGAGTTTTCCCGTCATTCCGTTGATTTCATCCATCGTGCCGACCACAATAATTGTAATCACCGAAACGCCGTATTGTTCAAACGGTATGCCGGTTCTGCCTCTGACAATCTCTTTAAACTCCGATACGATTGCATTGAAGCGCGATTGCACATCCACAGGTGCTTCCAAAATCGCACTGACTACAGCAATTTTCTTATCCATTTCTTTGTTTCTCCTTTAAAAGTGTATCGCTCTTACGCGGTTTCTGCCTTTTCGTTTAGAAGCGTACAGCGCTGTATCCGCACCTTTCAGGACATCGTCTTCATCAATCAACGCATCAAAGAAGGCAATTCCGATACTAACAGTAACCATACCTTCGATCCCCTTTTCCAAGTGCTGAATGTTTCTTTGTTTGACACCGTTTAAAATATTTATCCCTACCGAATGAACCGCCTCTTCATCTTTTCCGATAAAGAGCATCAAGAATTCATCTCCGCCGTATCGGTACACATAAGGGGTCATATCTTCCGCCGAATGCATCAGCACCTCTGACACCTGACGGATGACATCATCGCCTTCAACATGCCCGTAATAGTCATTAAACTCTTTAAAATAGTCAATATCACACATAATGGTCGCCAAAGAAAGTGCGTCTTCTTTACCGATCGAAACCAAATGCATCAGATCATCATTGAGCGCCCTGCGATTGAGCAATCCGCTAAGGCCGTCACGTCTGGACTGGTTAGCCAGCTCTTCATTTAAAAGCTGCATTTTTTGCGTTTTCAGTGCATTATTAATGGCAATGGCCACATAGGACGCAATGGCTCTGAGCATTTCAATCTGATAGGAATCCAATCCGTTGACTTCGTATTTTTGAAGTGAAAATACGCCGATAATGCTTTGCTCCACGACAAGCGGGGCATAATAGACGGTTTCGTAAGGAATCTTCATACCCGGGAAGTTCATTTGAACCGGCTCAAAATCATCAATCGCAAGATGACTGTTCCTTCCGGTGTAAATGTCCCGATTATGTCGAATCACCCATGCGGCCAAACTGCTTTTGTTTTCAACGGAAACTTCAAAACTGTTTTCGATCTTATCATTGTGGTAAGCCACACGATCGTAAATCAGCGCTCTCTCGGGATCATAAAGCCCAATGACCAATGCGTCAAAACTAACAAAGCTTTTTAATTTTTCAATAATCAGCTTAATCAGCGCGTGGTAATCCTGTTCGCTGGAAAGTTCTTTCGATATCTCATAAATAAAGCGCATATTCTCGATGAGCCGGTCACTTCTTTCACGGCTTTCACGCCTGAGTTCAACTTCAAGGTTTTCTTCGATTTGATAGACACTGACTTCAAAGAGGTTCTTGAGAAGCAGGTCATCCAATTCAATCAACCGAATAGCCATTCTGTCCGGATCTTTTAAAACCTGATCCGAAAGAAGCTGTTTCTGAATCGTGAGATAAAGTTTAAGCGATTCGCGTTCCAGTTCGTAATTGCCCTTTTCACGCGACTCCTCCGCAACAGTAACACACACAGCACATGCCGCTTCAAAGTCTCCTTTTCCTAAATAATTTTTGGCCTTTTCCAGATGGGCTTCCGAAATTCCGTTTCCGTCATCATCCACGAGAAATGCATTCATGGTCTCTTCCAATTTTTCAAGTGCCGCATCATAATCACCGATGGCCCGATAATATTTCGCTTCGATCAGATGCCATGTCCCCTTATATCGATGGAGATCTTTTTTCAGCGTATAGACCTCTTTCGCTTCCTCATAATGAAAAACAACGCGATCTTTCTCATTCTGCTCCAAAGCCAAATCCAATAAATTGTGAGTGGTCATAAAATAATTGAAGTAATTATAATCTTTTTGGCTCAACTCCTGGGATTCTAAAAAATATGCCCTGGCGCGGTCATACATTTTCATCAAACTGTAGAGAATGGCAATATTGTTAATCAGGCTCCCTTTGAGTGCCGTATTGCCTCTCGCAATGGCCAGTTGAAGCGCTTGATGATAATAATCCAGACCCAGCGCATGTCGGCTCATGCCGCTGTTGATGCTCCCGAGCAAATTGCAGACTTTCATTTTAATATCATCTAAATCATGTTCATCCGCCATTTTATAGGCGTCGAGTGCCATCTGATAGGCGCGTTCCGTGTTGCCGTTGTAATAAAGCGCAGCCCCATAGTTGTAAAGGATGCGCGCCAAAACAGCAGGCTCCTTGATCGCCTCTATGCGATCATAGAGCGCCTGCATCATCGTCAATTTTTCGGAACCGGAAAGGCCCTCTTGATTTTCAACCTGATCATTGATGAGATTGATCTCTGTGATTTCCATAGCACACTACCTTTCACGGCCGATCTCTGAAGATCGCTTCAATAAACTTAACTTGGAGGAATACCCCCATCGGAAGACAATCCATATCCAAATCAAATCCCGCTGTATGAAGTGCAGAGGTGATACCTCGAGAGGCATTACCACACCCCAAATGATAAAAAGCACCCTTTGCATGGTCCAGAAAAAACGAAAAATCTTCAACGCCCATAGACGGCTGTGCTTTCTCAAAGACATTTTCAGCCCCGAGCCACATTGCCGCTTCTTTCTGAAGGACGTCTACTACGGTATCCGTGTTGATGAGCGCATTGTATCCCGGTTCGAAAGCAACATGTCCCGTGCCGCCGTTTGCCTTGCAAATGCCTTCTACAAGTGTTGTCAGCTTTTCTTTGAGTGCACTTCGAATGCCTTCATCTGCCGTTCGCATACCTCCGGTAATATGAACGGTATTGCAAATAATATTGTCTTTAAGACCTCCGGAAATTTTTCCGAGCGTAATGACCGCAGACTCCAAAGGGGAAACGGTTCTGCTGACCAGCGTCTGAATCCCCAAAATCACTTGCGCGGCAATGACCATCGCATCAATTCCTTTTTCAGGATAAGCACCATGAGCCGCCATGCCTTCAATGTCAATCGTAATCCCGTCGGAAGCCGCATTGAGCTTCCCGTGTCGCGTTTCAATCTGTCCGACTTCAAGATACGGCATCACGTGAAGTCCAAGCACATAATCGACATCGGGGGCTTTCATGCACCCTTCATCGACCATGCGCTGTGCCCCGCCGACGGTCTCTTCTGCAGGCTGAAAAAACAGTTTGATGGTGCCGTTGAAGGCACTGCGTCGTTCTGAAAAATATTTGGCAACTCCGAGTAATATGGTCGTATGACCGTCGTGTCCGCACGCGTGCATCACACCTTCATTTTGCGAACGGTAAGAACGGCCTTCCGGTTCAGAAATCGGCAATGCGTCAATGTCTGCTCTGAGCCCGATTGTCAGCGGTTTTAATTCGTCGTTTCCGGTGCCTTCAATCCACCCGCAAACACCGGTATCCGCACAGGGCTTCCATGGAATAGCGAGGGCATCCAGTGTCGCCGTAATCTTATCCCGCGTCCCGAATTCATGCTCGCTGAGTTCCGGATGTTGATGAAACCAAATTCTCAAATCGGTAAGCCAATCGGCATAAGCGGCGATTTCAATATAGGTTGAGTCTTGCGCTCTGTTTTGTTTCATAGATGCCCCTCCGATAATCCGTCCCAAATCTCGATCCGTTGTCCGTCATCGTAATAAACGCGCAGGACACGATGAGCCATTCTCGCCAGAATCTCATTTCGATTGGTTCCGGCAATAGATGCAATGTCGCTGAGCATCTGTATCGTCCGTCCGAATAGGACCACTTCATCACCCGGCTTCACATCGCCCAATCCGGTGACGTCAATCATACTCTGATCCATGCACATCAGCCCGACAAACCGCGCCAACCCACCGCCTATTTCAACGGTTCCCCGGTTGCTGAGCGATCTCGGTATCCCGTCGGCATAGCCGATAGGCAACGTCGCCAGCACTGCCGGTTCTTCCGCAACAAAGGTGTGATCGTAGCTCACGCCCTCTCCGGCTGAAAGTTTTCTGATTGCGGCAACATTGGTTTTCAAGGTCATGGCGGGTTTGAGTTCGAAATCGGTCTTCCGGCTACAATAGCCATAAAGCAACGCGCCCACACGAACCATATCATAGGCTTTATCCGGATAAGCCACCGCACCGATGCTATCGCAGGCGTGCCGAATCGGGATGACAATGTCCGCTTCACTCAATCGTTTTAGAAAAGCTTCAAATTTTTCAAACTGTTTGGCATCCGATGCGACATCCGTCAGTGCCAAATGTGTGAAGATCCCCTCAATATCGAGGTATTCCAAATGCTGCATCGCCAAAATATCCGAAAAAGCGACATCAAAATCTTTGTAGCCCAATCGATTGAATCCCGTGTCCAGTTTAATGTGAACGCGCACTTTTCGATTGTCGATTGACGCATTCAAATTCAGCTTTTGCGCCTCTTCCAAGCTGGCAATTGTCAGGGTAATATCCTGTTCTACCGCCCTGCCGAAATCGACTTCGAAGGTGCGCCCCATAACCAATATGGGGATATCAATACCGGATTGCCTAATGGCAATTGCCTCCCTGATATTGGCGGTGGCAAGGTAATCGATGCCGATATCCGCAAGTTTTTTGCTGACCTGAATCAACCCATGCCCGTAGGCGTTTGCCTTGACGACACCTGCAACCTGTGTACCCGGTGGAAGCGAGCGTCTGAGCCCCGTTAAATTGTGCTCAATTGCCTCTAAATCAATCTCCAATCGCGTCCCTATCATCATACTCTCCTGTAAAACGTACGGCTAAAGCTGTGCGAGTTTTTCGTAATTTAATATTTTGAAAGCGGCTTTATGAAAATCAATCAGCCCCTCTTCTTTCATTTTTCCCAAGACGCGTGATAAAGTCGGGCGCGTCACATTTAAAAAATCCGCCAATTGGTCTCGGTTCAATGCAATGGTAAAAATGCCGCCTCCGGCAAGTGCGTTTTGATCTAAAAGATACGCGGCAATCCGTGATTTTAAGTCTCTGATCGACAAATAATCCAGCCTCTGATTTAAAGCAAGGGCCTTGTGCGCCATGATACGCATCAAATTTTTAACGAGCTGTTTATGGGTTCCGCACTGGTTTCCGCAAATCCCAATAACCTGGTCCAAAGACAAAAAGACCACCGTGCAGTCTGTATGCGCCGAAACACTGACCGGCCATAGTTTTTGAGGTGCAAAACTCACCATCTCACCGAACATTTCACCGGAGGAAAAATGATTGACCACCATTCGGTGTCCGGAAGCACTCTCCTTAACCACCATGATCTCACCTTTTAAAACGATGCCGAGCCCGTCAAATACCGTTTGAGCATGGGCTATTGTCGCACCCTTTTCATAAGCGCTCACTCGGGGATTCAAACAACCGATCATATCAGAAATTTCATTTTGATTCATTCCGTGGAATAGCGATGCACTTACAAGAAATGCCGCCAGCTCATTATATTGCATGATTCACTCCATACTTAGTTTCCATCATGTTTCCATTATGTTTTCACCGTTATGTTTGGTATTTACTCCATCGTGCGCCGTATGCCGTTTACAACCGCCTCGTATTCGGAAAGTGCTTCACGCCCCAGTTGCGTCAATTGATACTGCCCACGTCCGACGCGTTCAAACCACCCGTAATAATTTTTCGACAAGAGTTGCTGAACCGACGCATTGCTGATTCCCTCTTCTGCAAGGCCTTTGGGCGGCACCGGCGTATCCGAATCCAACAATTTGAGAGCGATTTTCAATGCCTTTTCTCGATATGCCGTCACAAGCGGTCGCTTGGAAACGCCTCCGGTATTGTGGTCACCGGAACGGCTGTGGAATTCCTTGACCAGCGCGCGTCGCTTTTTCACCGCTGCCGAACGGCTCTTTTCAAAATCAAACGGTTCCGCAGTTGTCAGTTCATAAACCTCCGGCGGTTCCGCTTCCAAATTGACGGTCAACAGTCCGATGTTCAGGCGCTTCAGCGTACCGACCGTCCGCTTGTATCGCGTTGATCGAACCGCCCTGCCACTGTGAATAACAGCAATGTAAACAAAATCCGCCACCTTTTGTCGCATGACGGCCTGATTGATGACTTCCAAGTTCAAAGCACATTTGAGCTCCACTGCAAAGACCGTCTCATCGCGGTACAGACCCATGATATCCAAAGCGCCCACTTCTGATTTAACTGTACATGCCCTGCCTTCCAGCCATTTTTTTACCGGAAGGTAAAGTTCGGATTCCTGATGTGCCATATTGCCCTCTACTACTTTTTTTGTTCGATACTGATCTTCTGTTACTTATCTTCTGTTGCTGATCTTCCGTTTAGCGTTTTGCGGCCCTCGTCGGCATGCCGGCGGCGGGCATATGCGGAAAAGAAGGCATGCGTCTGCGCCACCAAATGCTGTCGCCGTCTATTCTGTATTTTACAAATCCCGCGCGTTTGAGTAAGGCTTGGGAAGAAAGATTATCCCACTCGGTCTCAGCCTTGACGATAGCGGCCTCTTTTGATGCCATCAGCCAATCCATCATACGAGAAACCGCTTCGGTGCCGTAACCCATTCCCTGAAACGGACTGTCTATACCATAGCCGATTTCAACGATGCCATTTTTATCCGGCACGCCTTTGAAGCAAAATTCACCGATGCTCATGTCAAGCGCCTTTAAAATCACTTCCCATCGCGTATGCCAAAAGTACTGTTCCGGCGCATTCAAAACGGCTTTATGCGCTTGTGAAAACGCATATTTCAACGCTTTGTCCGTTTGCCGGCGCGGTTGATTCAACCCCATCTCCAAATAGAGCAAGGTCTCCTCTTTTAAGTAAAGCGCCAGATGCGGTTCATCCAGCGCAATCAATCTCAAATGCTCCGATTCGAGCTCAAACGTACAAATCCCTCCCCAGGTTAAAACGCATCAAATCCTTGATCGTTCCACCATTCTTTAATCAACGTATCATATACGGAAGAGAATTGTTCCAAGTGTCCCTGTTCCCATTTCTCCAGGACTTCAAAAAGCAATCGAGCCGCTTCATAGCTCGTCTTCCCCTGTGCTTCCTTGTAAAAAGCAACCGATGCCCTCTCCATTTCAATGGCAATTCCGAAGACGGAAACCGACAAATTGGCATTCTGCGTCTTTAAATTTTCCCATTTGAAAATCCCAGGGCTCGGCGGTGCATCAAACGTTGCCAGTTTGACCTGCTCACCTGCGCCGCCTAATTTTTGAAAAGCATCTTTCAGCCAGTCAATGTGTTTTAACTCTTCATTGGCCAAGGTCAGGAAACTTTGACGGATACTTTCATCCCCCGCATTGTGTGCAGCCATTTTGTAGAATTCAAAACCCTCCACTTCGTTAATGATTGCTTGCTTGAAAATCATGATATCATTTGCCTTCATTTTTGTCCTCCTCTCTTAGCCGCATCTCGCGCTATATGATATAAAGGTTTTATGCCGCCGGACATCGGCAATACGATGTGCATTGCCGGTTCGCTATATTCCGACAGCATTTGACTCAACTTTCCGTAAATACCCGTTTCCGCTTTTCTCCCTACACTGCCCGGCAAAATCAGACATGACACATCGCCCTTTCTGAATGCACTTTCCGTGTATCTTGCAAGCACTTCATTCGCCGTTAAAACCGCACCGGCGCCTCCAAAAATATCGGCCTCGATTTCATTTGTCACAGCAACACTGACCGTAAGCGCCGGATTGTTCAAGTCATCAAGCGGATGCCATGGATTGAATGCGCTTTCATCGCGATGAAAAACACAAAGAGTCACGGGCAATTTAGACATTCCGACGGCATAAAGGGCGCCTAAGAGAATCGCCTCCGTCCCCGGAAATCCGTTAAAGACAACGGTAGGTCCGTTTCCTTTGTAACACCTGCCCGAGTAACATCTCCCCCTCTTATCCTTCATGGCTATTCGTTGAAAAACAATCTCATCTGCAGTGCCTACTGTCGCATTCCGGATGAAATCCCCCGTGCCGGATTGTTCGACAAATGCCTCTGCTTCGCCCAGAAAAAGGCCCTCGGAAAAAGAAACCGCATTGGCATTCCCAATAACTTTTACGCGTTGTGGCATTGCACCGAACCCGCGCGCATCAGGCGCTCCGCTTGAAAATTTCAATTTTGATGCGGCGTAGCCGACTGCCTCTCCCATACGCCTCGAAACCCTACGAATGCCGAAGGGACGTTCAATACACGCGGAAAAATCAATCGCCACGACATCGGTGCCCTTTTCGTTGAGTAATGGCGTCAACTCTGAGAACACATCGAAAAGCACTTTGTTCAACTCCGAAAAAAACGGACCTTCGTTTGTAAGCGGTTCCTCTATTGCAACAGGGAAAACGTTGGGGAATTGTGTCAGACGCCGATCGGCTTTCAGGTCAATTTCCCTACCGACTAAAATCAAGATATCGTTTTCACGCGCTGAACCTTCCGATGAAAATTCAATCGCCATGTTGTCCTCCCCCGTTTGCATTCTTGTTTTCATTTTACCACATTCACTTCTGTAAAACCATCGGGATTATGTTACCTAAACGTCCGAAAGGGCCTCTTTTGCAAGAGACCCTTCTGATTTATACAGTCATTTTTTATTTTTGAATGCGATCCATAAAAATTTGCTCCGAGACCCCCGGGTCTGCCTTGCCTTTGGTCAATCGCATCATTTGGCCCATGTAGGCGCCAAATGCCTGTGTTTTCCCACCGAGGTAATCCGATAAAATACGCGGATTTTGCGTTAAAACCTGATCGGCAAAGGCTTCGAGAACCGTGCGGTCCACAATCGGCCACAGGTCTTCCGAATCAATGTAATCTTTAGGTAAAATATCGGTATTCCAAATTTTATCGGCTACCTTCTTGGCAATTGAAAGATTGATCTTCTCGCTTGATGCCAGATTGATCAGTGATGCAAGTTGATGGACGCTCATTCCGATGGCACTTTCTTCTTCACCCGATGCCATGAGGCGCTTCACTTCCGTCATCATGAAGTTTGCCAGCATATCGGCATCCTTGACTTCTTTGACAACCGATTCAAAATATTCCGCAACCGCTTTATCGGAAACCAGTGCGTCGGCCACTTCGGGTTTAATGCCGTACTGTTTCGTATACTGATCGATATAATCGTCCGGAAGCAATGGCATAGAAGCCCTCAAAGAAGCCTGCATCTCATCGTCAATAATAATCGGCATCAAATCCGGATCCGGGAAATATCGGTAATCATGTGCATCTTCTTTGGAACGCATCGCCGCAGAGACCCCTTTGGCCGCATCCCATCGACGCGTTTCCTGGGTAACCTGTCCGCCGGATTCAATCACCTTAATCTGTCTTGCCGTTTCACTTTCAATCGCTTTGGCAATGAATGCAAACGAGTTGAGGTTCTTCATCTCCGTACGCGTTCCGAATGCCGTCTCACCGTGCTTGCGAATGGAAAGATTGACATCGCATCGGAAAGCGCCTTCATTCATCTTGCCCGACGAAACACCCAAATACATCACCATGGCGCGAAGTTTTTGCAAGTAAGCTTTGACTTCCTCCGCAGAGCGTAGATCCGGTTCGGACACGATCTCAATGAGCGGAACGCCGCAGCGGTTATAATCGATTAGAGTCCCCTCACCACCGTCATGAACAAGCTTCCCGGCATCTTCTTCTATATGAATGCGCGTAATGCCGATGCGTCTTGTATTGCCTTCCACCTGAATATCCAAATAGCCGTGTTCCGCAATGGGAAGCTGGCTTTGGGAAATCTGATACGCTTTCGGCAAATCGGGATAAAAGTAATTTTTACGGTCCTGTCTGCCGCGTGTTGTAAGGGTGCAATGCGTTGCAATACCCGCACGTGCCGCATACTCTACGACTTTTTCGTTTAGAACGGGCAGCGTCCCCGGCATGCCCATGCAAACCGGACAGCATTGCGTATTGGGTGCCGCTCCGAAAGTAGTCGGGCAACCGCAAAATATCTTTGTTTCCGTTGCAAGTTCAACGTGGACCTCGAGGCCGATGACCACTTCATAGATATCATTATTCGCCATCTGAAGCCCCTCCTTTCATAAACGACTGTTCATAAGCATATCCCAGCGACAGCAATGTCGCTTCATCAAAAGCGCGTCCGATGAGTTGCATCCCGATCGGCAAGCCTTCGGAATCCACGCCGCAATTCACAGACAATCCCGGAAGCCCGGCAATGTTAACCGGTACGGTATAAATATCTTCAAGGTACATCTCGACCGGATTTTTACTGTGCGCTCCGAATTTATAGGCCGTCGTCGGTGCCACCGGTGAAAGGACGGCGTCAAAACCTTCAAAGATGCGTCTGAACTCGCTTTGAATCAAGGTGCGGACTTTTAACGCTTTTTGGTAGTACGCGTCGTAGTAACCCGAGCTGAGTGCGTACGTTCCAAGCAGGATGCGGCGTTTGACTTCGCGTCCGAATCCTTCCCCGCGGGATTTTTTATAAAGGTCTCCCAAGCTGTCGAAAGATTCTGTTCTATAGCCGTACTGCACACCGTCAAATCGTGCGAGGTTGGAAGACGCTTCGGCAGAAGAGATCAGGTAGTACGCCGGCAAGGCGTGTTTCAAAGTGGGCATATCCACTTCTTCAACTTGGGCACCCAGTGACTCATACCGTTTGGCTGCTTTCAGGACCGCTTCTTTGACTTCTTTTTGAAGGCCGTCTCCGAAGAATGCCGTCGGAAGGGCAATGCGCATTTTTGAAACGTCTTTTCCGAGCAAAACGTCTGTGCGATCGACCGGACGGTTTGCACTGGTACTGTCCATCGGATCATATCCCGAAATCGCCGGTAAAATATACGCAAGGTCTTCCACCGAACGGGCAATCGGCCCGATTTGGTCTAAAGAAGAAGCAAAAGCCACCAATCCCCGTCTGGAAACGCGCCCGTATGTCGGTTTTAATCCCGCCACGCCGCAAAACGACGCCGGCTGTCTGATGGAACCGCCTGTATCGGAGCCCAGTGTATAAACCGCTTCTCCTGCGGCAACAGCCGCCGCAGAGCCCCCGGAACTCCCTCCCGGAACACGGCTCGTATCGGCCGGATTGCGGGTCATTTTATAATAAGAGTGTTCGGTTGAACCGCCCATGGCGAATTCATCCAAATTGAGTTTCCCCAAAATAACGGCACCCTGTGCTTTTAATCTTGTCACGACATCGGCTTCATAAGGCGATACATACCCTTCCAAAATGCGAGAAGCACAGGTTGTCGGCATATCCAATGTACACATATTGTCTTTGAGCGCCATAGGGATTCCCGCCAAGGGGGTCAACCGCTCGCCGCTCTTTCTTCTTTCATCCAGTTCTGCCGCACGTTTAAGCGCCCCTTCGGCATCCACGTGTAGGAAGGCGCCGATTTGATCGTCTTGTTTTTCAATGGCAGCCAAGTATTTTTCGGTCAGTGCCGTGCTGGTCGTCGCTCCGGATTCCAGCGCTTGGTGCAATTCTCGAATTGATTTCTGCATCCTCGTCTCCCTCCTATTCTACCGTCTTCGGAACAAAGAAATAATCGTCAACCCTTGCAGGGGCATTTTTAAGCAACGCTTCTGATTCATAGGCCTCTGCCACGACATCCGCCCTGAACACGTTTTCATCATCGGTTACATGGTTGAGCGGTTCAACCGCTTCAAGGTCAAGTGCCGCAATTTGATCGGCAAAGGCAATAATGTCGGAAAGGTCTCTTGCAAAATCTTGACGTTCATCCGGCTTAAGGGCAATCCGTGCCAATTCGGCAACGTGATCGATTCTGTCCAGTGCGGCTTTTTTACCGACGGAAGCCGTTTCCGAATGTCCTTCGAATGAGATGCCCAGTACTTCGAGTTGTTCGTAATCGACGGTCGACGGCGTATCCATCATCGCACATGATCCGTCTCTCATTTTCGGGAAGGCAATGACTTCGCGGATGCTGTCCGCACCGATCATCAACATCAAAAGTCGGTCGATTCCGAATGCAAATCCGCCGTGCGGCGGAACACCGTATTCAAAAGCTCCAAGCATAAATCCAAAGCGTTTTTCGATCTCTTCGGCAGAGAACCCGAGTGCTTTAAACATCTTGGATTGAATGTTGCGGTCATGGATTCTGATACTGCCGCTCCCGAGCTCTATTCCGTTGAGTACGACGTCATAGGCTTTGGCACGCATGCTTCCGGGATCGGTTTCGAACAAATGAATGTCTTCCTCTTTAGGCATTGTAAACGGATGGTGCATCGCCATAAAGCGTTTCTCTTCCGGACTGTACTCAAGCAACGGGAACTCTGTGACGATAAGGAACGCATAATCGTCTTTTTTACGCAATCCGAGCATATCGCCGATATCCAGTCGGAGGTTTCCGAAAACAAATCGGGCACGGTCCATCGGTTCCGCGCAGAACACAATCAAATCCCCCGGGTTTGCATCTGTCGCAAGCATAATTTTTTCAATTTCCGCCATACTGAAATATTTTGTGAGAATGGATTTCGGCGTTCCGTCCAAATCAAATGCAATCCACGCCATACCGCTGCCGCCATGCTCTACGGCACGCTTCGTCAGATATTCAATTTGCGTTCTCGTCAGTGCATCCCCACCCGGAATACAAATTGCCTTAACGACGCCGCCTTCCGCAACGGCTTTATTGAACACGCTGAATCCACAGCCTCGCATCATTTCCGTAAGGTCTATCATCGGCATGCCGAAACGCAAGTCCGGTTTATCCGATCCGTAAGAGTCCATGGCTTCCTGATACGTGATGCGCTTAAACGGTTTCGGTATTTCCACGCCCAAAACGGACTCAAAAAGACCGCTCATCAGCGTTTCCAAAAGTGCCAAGACGTCTTCTTCATCGACAAAAGAAAGCTCCATATCGAACTGCGTAAATTCCGGTTGGCGATCGGCTCTCAAATCTTCGTCTCTAAAACATTTTGCCACTTGGAAATAACGATCGATACCGCCGACCATCAGCAATTGTTTGTAGATTTGCGGCGATTGAGGCAATGCGTAAAAGTTGCCCTTTTTAAGTCGGCTCGGGACAAGATAATCGCGCGCCCCCTCCGGTGTACTCTTCGTTAAAATCGGTGTTTCAACTTCCAAAAATCCGCCTTCAATCAACTGCGATCTCAGATATTGAAGCACGCGCTGTCTGACGATGAGGTTATTGAGCAGTTCCGGACGTCGGATGTCCAGATAACGATGCTTGAGTTTGATTTCTTCCCGAACGGACGATGCCTCATCAATCGGGAAAGGCGGGGTCTTCGACTCGGAATAAATGTGCAGTGCTGTGGCCCGAACATCGATGGTTCCCGTTTCGAGGTTCGGATTGATCGTGTCCTCACTGCGTTTTTCCACGACGCCCACGGCTGCGATGACGTACTCGCTTCTCAAATGCTCGGCACGTGCAAAATCTTCCGCCGATAAATTCGACGCATCAAAAATCACCTGACAAACGCCATGGCGATCCCTGAGATCTATAAAAATGACGCCGCCCAAGTCGCGTCTTCTCTGTACCCATCCCATCAATACGACGCGCTCGCCGAGATTTGATTCTCTCAACACGCCGCAATAATGTGTCCGCTTAAGTTTCTCCATAACTTCTCGCCTCCAATCGGAAATCAAAAATATAAAAAAGCCTTCATCCCTGTGCATAAGGGACGAAGGCTTGCTCCGCGGTACCACCCAATTTGATCTGATTGATCCTCCTCATCGATACGGACATAACAGTCGATATCTACCGGGAATAACGTTCCGGGCACGTCTGAATCTACTTGCCGAAGCTTTCGGTCAGAAACTCCGAGATGTTCTTCGGTTAAAACGCCGCACCAATCTCCCACCGTCATTGGCTCGCTATCGCTTATGTTTTAACGTACTCTTCTCATCATCGTCTTTGCTTTTTATTGGCTTTGATTATAATCACATTTTTTACGGCTGTCAAGGCATTTTTTAAAATTTTGACATAAATGCTTCGATCTCTTCCACTGTTTTCGGGATATCCTTTGACAGGACTTCGCATCCGGATTCCGTCACAAGAACATCCTCTTCAATGCGAATGCCGATGCCCTCTTCCGCGATGTAAAGCCCGGGTTCTACCGTGACGACCATGCCCGGAAGCAGGTCGGTCTGACGCGGCCCGATATCGTGCACGTCCAGCCCAAGGTGATGGCTGACGCCGTGATAATAGTACTGACCGAGTTCCGAATCGGTCTGAATCAGGTTGATGCGCTTGAGTTCTTTGATGAAATACTGCTGGCAAATGACATTGAGGTTCTCATAAGGTACACCCGGTGCTATGGCATCGATCACCGCACGCTGTGCCCCCAAGACAATATTATAAATTTCCTTTTGCCTGGGTGAAAATTTGCCGTTTGCCGGATAAGTGCGCGTAATATCCGCCGCGTATTGTTCCGCCTGTGCCCCGAGGTCAAGCAGGACCAAACTGCCGTCCGCAATGGCCTTTTGATTGTCGACGTAATGAAGAATCACGCCGTCCTCGCCGGATGCTGCAATGGTTGGAAAAGAACAGCCATCGGCGCCGTTCATGCGAATGCTGTGCGCAAATGTCGCCTCGAGCTGATATTCATAAACCCCTGGTTTTAAGACTTTCATAATGGCGTCCAGCCCTTCGTTTGTCCAACCGATTGCCGTTCGAATGCGTTCCACTTCGTAATCGGATTTTATGACGCGCAGGTCTCCTGCAATGGGATGAACGGTTTGAATGTCCACAAAAGGATAGCGTTTGGTAAACTCTCCGGCGTATTTTGAAGCCGTCGTATCATCCCCCTCCCAATCCATTCTTTCCAAATCCAAAAAGAGGCGTTTCACTTTGTTGCCGTAAACCGTTCGACTGATCCAACCGTTAAAACCCTCTAAAAACTGAACGTTTTCAATGCCCGATTTCTCCCGTGCTTTTTCAGCCGACAGTTTTCTGCCAATCCATTTTTCAATGTCATAATCGGGCTTCTCTATAAAGAGAACCGTTTCAAAATCGTCTGCGGTCTTAAGACCCGCAAAGATAAAATGTTGTGCTTCGCAACCTGTAAAATAATAAAAGTTCTTGTTAGGCATAAACGAATAATAGGCATCCGCTGTACTCCTCGGCGCCGCTCCCGAAAATAAGACGACCAAATCGCCCTGAGATAATTTTTCGGCAAGTTTGATTCGATTGCTGTTAAAAAACGTTTTCATACTCATCCTCCCGTTTCTATCTTACTCTGACCGCGACGCCGAAAGTGTAAACGTCTTGGGAATGCCCGGATCAAACGATTCGGACGACTGGTTCGGCGCTTCCCACAAGCCTTCAATTCGAAGCCCTGCCATCGCAGCGGCGGTCACAATTTCACCCAGCGTCCAAAATCTGAGGTAAACGGATTCACCGCCTTCTTTCGTTAAATATTTATCAAAAGCCACGCGTTTTTCGATCAACTCCGTTGAAAAATAATCTCCGGACACCTTGTGTTTTCTAACCTTCGCCGTACTGCCACGCGATTGAATCAGCTTCGTACTCACCGGATGAAAATCCCGAATGAGGCATTTTCCACCCGGAACAAGCCACCCTTTGATGTGGTCAAAAAAGGGAACGAGATCATCGAAATAATGTAAAATACCCATCTCCGCAAAGACGATG
>JASUTA010000160.1 GCA_030445805.1 Clostridiales bacterium | reverse complement strand
CATAATCAAAAACGGGCGCTTCTATTCAAAGAAGCGCCCGAAGCCGTTTTTTATTCAATCGAAAGGACGTAGTAATAAACCGGCTGTCCGCCTTCGTAAACATCAATTTCCAAATCGGGGAATGCTTCCGTCAACATTTCCGCTATAAATTCAGCTTCTTCTTGACTGGAATCAGAACCGTAGTAGATGGATAAAATTTCGGATTCTTCCTCCAATGTTTCGCGAACCGCCTTCATAATGACTTCTCGCTGATCTTTTCCGACACCCTTGATCGAGCCGTCGGAAACCGCCAAAAAATCATCTTTCTGAATCACCATGTCATCAAAAGTAGTATCTCTTACGGAATACGTCACCTGAATGGTTTTCACACGCGCCAGCGCTTCCGTCATCGATTCCAGATTTTCTTCCGCATCGGCATCATGATTGAATTCAAGCATGGCACTGATGCACTGCGGCATCGTTTTCGACGGAATCACGAATACATTGCGTTCACTCAAAATTTTGGCTTGATTAGCCGCCATAATGATGTTGCTGTTATTTGGGAATAAAAATACATTTTCGGAAGGACATTTCTCGATTTCTCTGAGAAAATCTTCCGTACTCGGGTTCATCGTCTGACCACCCACGATGCTTCCCAAAATGCCCAAATCTTTGAAGATGTTGACAAAGCCCTCACCCATGGCAACAGCAATAAATCCGTATTTTTCATCGTATGGAATCACCGCTTCTGCCGGCTGCTCGTCAGCGGCGTCATGTGCCCCTTCGATGATCGTGCTGTGTTGGTCTTTCATATTTTCGATTTTTACTTTTTTCAACATGCCGAATTTCAAACCTTCTTCCAAGGCAACGCCCGGGTTGTTGGTGTGAATGTGAACCTTGATGAGCTCTTCATCCTGTACAAAGACCATACTGTCGCCAAGCTGTTGAATTTTCGCCTTCAAAGCCTGACCGTCCATGTCGTTGCCCTCAAGAATAAATTCGGTACAGTAAGCAAAGTGAATGTCTTCCGTATTCATGACCGCCTGAGCGGGTGCATGACCCGTTTCCGGTTTCAGAGAATCCATATCACTCTCTATCCCTTCAAGCGCCGCAAGACAACCTTTCAATATAAAAATCAAACCTTTTCCGCCCGCGTCGACCACACCGGCTTGCTTGAGTACAGGCAAATCTTCCGGCGTCTTATCGAGAACTTCTTCCCCGCGTTTAATCAAAAGCGACAACAGCTCTGTCATCTCCAAAGATTCTTCTTCATATTCCATTGCTTTTTCCGCGATTTTTCGAACTACAGTTAAAATCGTGCCTTCCACCGGCTTTAAAACAGCGCTGTAAGCCGTATCCGCCGCATCTTTCAGCGCACGACAAAAATCAGAGGAATCGAGCGTTTCTTTGCCTTTACACCCCTTTGCAAAACCTCTGAAAATCTGCGATAAAATAACGCCTGAGTTGCCTCGAGCGCCCATGAGCGATCCTTTTGATACACTCTTTGAAACGGCTTCCACAGTATCAAAAGACTGTTTCATCAATCCTTCAACCGCAGAATTCATTGTCAGCGACATATTCGTTCCCGTATCACCATCCGGTACCGGAAAGACATTCAGGGCATCTACATGCGCTTTATTTCTATTTAACTCATAAGTGCCCTGCTTAAACATTTTGGCCAGCAGAGCCGCATCAATCGTCCAATGTTCCACCTTAAGCCTCCCACTATTCCTGTACTTTTACGCCTTCAATATTAAGGTCAACTTTTACAACCTTCATTCCGGTCTGTGTTTCCACATTGTATTTGACTTTTTCAATGATATTTTCGGCGACAACAGAAAGCTTGGTTCCGAATTGAACGATGACATAGAGATCGATTTTAATACCGTCATCGACCGGCTGGACTTCGACGCCCTTAGAGAGATGTTCTCCCTTCAGAATCTTAGAAAGGCCGCTTTTTGCCGATTTATAAGTCATACCGACGAGTCCGTAACATTCCATGGCAGATACAGCGGCAATCGTAGAGATCACCTCTGTCCGAATTGTGATTTCACCATAGCTGTTATTTATTTTTATGGACATGCATTTCCTCCTTTATAATCTATAAGAGTTACGTTTATTTTATAGCAATATGCCGCCAATATCAAGAGATTCCCATCGCGCATCATACAAATCCTAAATAATCCCCTCATATTCCTGCATTTTTCTCTTGAAAATATCTCCGAGCTCTGATAAAATAGTTTTGCTATGTTGTGAGGATAACTCGAAGGAGGTGTTATAAATGGCAAATGTATGTTCAGTTTGCGGTAAGGGCAAAGTTTCAGGAAACACGGTCAGCCACGCCAACAACCATAACAGAAGAACGTGGTCACCAAACCTCAGAAGCGTTAAAGCTAATGTAAACGGTACGACAAAACGCATTAAAGTTTGCAGCCGTTGCCTGAGAACAGGTAAAGTTGAAAGAGCGCTCTAAGCTTGATACGACAGCGACAGTCGATCCCATTCGGATCGGCTGTTTTTTTTGCTCTCTTCTTGCGCCCCGCTTACATCCGACATTAAAAAGCCCTCATCGTGCAGAAGATTTTTCCTGCAAAGGGCTTTTTGTTCTTTTTGTTATATGCAATATAGGCATCGGCCGTCTTTAAGAACGTTTTGAAGCATCCTGCGTAAAAAAGAGGACAGCGCGCCCTTTTTCAACCGCCAATGTTCCATTCTCGGAAATCAGTTCATTGCTGACGCCGATGGTTTGACCGAACAAAATCGTCGCCCGATCCAGCGGATATTTAACGCCTTGAATCGTAACGCCTTCGACGACATCACTCAAAGGGACAATCGAAATGTATTTTCCCGGAGCCGATTCTCTTGTGAGTTGCATCTCATATGGGCCTTCAATCACGCGTGCCACATTGTAAGAATCAATCATCACCAAAGACGGACTGCGCCCCGTCAAAAACAGTGTACTCAGCATGTGGTCGGCCCTTCCGCCGAACCCTCCGATAATCACGACCAAATCCGGATTTTTCCGAAGTGCGGCATCCACCGCGATTTCAGAATCCGTCACGTCTTTTTCCGCCGGAAAGGTTTCAGAATGAACCCCTTGCCAGCGCGTCAAATAGTGATTTAAATCAGAAATCGAATCAAAGTCACCGATTAATTCGTCCGGTATGATGTCTAACATCTCAAGCCATTTTGCGCCACTATCTGCCGCAATGACCCAGTCAAATGCCAAATCCGGGACAAAGTGACGCAACCGCTGCTCAACGGTATCAAGGTCTTCAATTTTCCCGCCCATCGCGATCAATCCCGTTTTCATAAAAGCGCCTTAAACGCTTTTACAGCGTCCTCAATATTTTCCGCGCCGAATACGGCCGATCCTGCCACAACAACATCCGCACCGGCATCGACAACTTTTTTTACATTGTCCAGTTTAATGCCGCCGTCCACCTCAATTTCGCAATTCAGTCCGAAGTCGTCGATCTGTTTGCGCAATCTGGTGATCTTATCCGTGACGGATTCAATATAGCTTTGTCCGCCGAATCCCGGGTTGACAGACATCAGTAACACCATATCCAGTTCCGGTAAAATTTCTTCAAGGGTATTCAGAGGCGTTCCCGGATTGAGTGTCACAGCCGCTTTTACGCCAAAGCTCTTGATGAGCTGAATGGTTCGGTGAATATGGGTGCATGCTTCAATGTGCACATTGATCAAATCCGCTCCCGCTTTCACAAAATCGGGAATGTATTGATCCGGTGATTCGATCATCAAATGAACATCCACAAACAAATTAGTCTTTCCCTTTAACGCTTTTAATATGGGGGCGCCAAAAGAAATATTCGGCACAAAATGGCCGTCCATCACATCAACGTGTAAATAATCTGCGCCGGCGTGCTCAATGGCCTTCACATCTTCGAGCAAGTTTGCAAAATCAGCAGACAAAATAGAAGGTGCCAGTTTTTTCATCGTTTTCCTCGCTTCCTTATCGTCATAATTTCACGATAAATATGGTCATACGCCTCATAGCGTTTTTCATCAATTTCACCGGATTTAACGGCGCCCTTGACACCGCAATCCGGTTCGTTTAAGTGCATACAATTTATAAATCGGCACGCCTCAGAATATTTTTCAAACTCGGGGAACAACGTCCAGAGCACTTCAGGATCAATGTCCTCAAGCGTCAGAGACGTGAATCCAGGCGTATCCACTACTTTACCGCCGTTTGTCAACTGCATGAGTTCCGAATGGCGCGTCGTGTGTTTGCCGCGCTTTATTTTTTCGCTCACCGCTCCTGTTTCCAAGGAAAATTTAGATTCAATGGCATTGAGCAGTGAAGATTTCCCGACACCGGAAGGCCCAGAAAAAACGGAGATTTTTCCCGCGAGCAAGTCCGTAAGTTCTGCTACGCCCTCTCCCGATTTGACACAGGTTCGGATGACGGGATACCCTGCGGCACCGTATATTTTTTGAAGGTCTTCAATTTCATCCGACTGGTCCAAATCGCTTTTGTTGAAGCAAATCAGGCAATCCAGTTCGGCAAATTCCGCTAATACGAGCATTTTATCGAGAAGCATGCGATTGAGATCCGGATTTTTAACGGCAAACACGAGGACGGCTTGATCCACATTGGCAACTGCCGGTCTGAGCAACGTATTTTTCCTAGGAAAAATTTCATCAACAACGCCTTTATAAGGTTCCGTGTCCAAGATCTCGATCTCGACTCTATCCCCTACAAGCGGTGTCATGCCCTGCTCTTTAAAACGCCCACGCGCCCGGCATTCATAAATGCCATCCTCTGTTTTTACGTAGTAAAATCCCCCGATTCCCTTTAAAATGACGCCTTCAGCCATGCATCCCTGCCCTTTCAAATTTCAAACTGTTTGTATCCATTTGCACTAAAATGTGATTTCTCGCTCTGTCTGGAGCACATCCCCGTAATAGACATAGATCGTAGCGCTTCCGCTGCCGCGAACCACTTGTTCAATGGTAATCTCGTCTCCTTCGCTCTTGGAATGTTCTCCTTGATAAACAATGGTTGTCAAATTGTCCTGAACCATATCGATTCGAACCGTCTCGGTCTCAGATGTAAATTTCGTCGTGTCAATCGATACCGTCAAACGGATTTCACCTTCTCCCGAAACAGAAGTATCTTCCGTCGTCGCTTCTGTGCTTTCCGTTTCAGGACCGTTACTGATGACAACCGGGATTTCGGTGCCTTGCTTCACTTCTTGTCCGAGGAATTCCTGCGAAATAACCTGTCCCTGCTCATATTCATCGCTGAGTTCATAAGAAATACTGCCGAGTTTCAGACCGATTTGATTTAAAGTCGCTTCGGCTTCGCGAACGGTTTTCCCGATAACCGACGGAACAATATACGTTTTAATTTCAGGGCCCTTACTGACAACGAGATCAACAATGGTATTTTCCGGCATCTTTATGCCCGATTTCGGCGATTGACTGATCACCATGCCTTCAGGAAGGTCGTTGAATTCATAAGCGATATTGCCCACATCAAAGCCTTCGTTTTCAATCATAACACGCGCTTTTGCAAGTGTCTGTTGCTTGACATTCGGAATCAGAGATTCAATACTGCCGCTGCTGATCACGAGTTTCACGGTGAACCCCTCTTTCAGCATTTCCCCTTCCAAATAGTCCTGAGAAATGACGTACCCTTCGGCAATTTCATTGTCGGCTCTCGTTTCCGTAATGTCGGCAACCAATCCGATATCGGTCAACGCCGTTATCGCTTCTTCGCTGGAAAGCCCTACAACATTCGGAACAGCAACTTC